>NZ_VMBG01000004.1 GCF_007559335.1 Rariglobus hedericola | reverse complement strand
ACTATTTCGTATGTAATCGAAGAAGAAACGGAGGCTAACCAAGCGTTACAGACAACGACCACAGCTGTCACGGATCGTGCTGTCGCACGCTCCGCGCCAGCTGCGGTCGTGTCTGATCTTTGACGTTAGCCAAAAATGAAATACCTAATCATGCTTGCGCTAAGTGCGCTTCCACTAATTGGCATGCCGACTTTTAACGGCTCTACCTACAAAGAGTATGAATCTTGGAGGTCGGCTGGTATGTTAGCCGGCACCATCACCGAAGCCGAGTGGCGTCCACTTATTCGCGCAGAGTCGAAAATTATGCATTTCATTGATATAAGCGCCGAAATCCGCGATGAAGCCGTCGCAAAGGAAATATTTGTCCGCTTGATAAGAAATAAATCACTAGCAGACATCGAGTTAATAGCGGCCCTTGTAGATTTGACCAAACAGATAAGGTTTCAATCCGAGTTTGAATTGATAGCGATTCAGAATGACAGATTGCGGATCGAGGCCTCTACGGAAGAACGAAAGGAATATTTTAAAAAGCTTTTCGAAATGGGCGCTGAGAATCGGAAAGAAATGGACAGTGCGGTATTGGCAGCAAAGGAAAATCTAACGAATAAAATCAAATGAGGCTAACCAGTCGTTACAGACAATTTCGAGGACTGTCCCAGTCGCGGCTGAGCCGCTTTGTGGGCCAGCCCTCGAAATGTCTGATCTAAAGCGTTCGGCAATATAAGACCGAGGTTACGCGGTGAACCATCAGCCCGAAAAAATTAAAACCATGTCGCTGATATACGAAAGCGACGGGGCGAAGCTGTAGATACGAAAAGAAAAACCATCAGCCTGAAGAAAACCGAACCCACGCGTATGACTATCTCTGGAGCCAGAAACAAAAACCACGGAGCCGAACCAGTCGTTACAGACAATTTCATGCAGTGTCACAGTCGCGGCGGAGCCGCTTTGTGTGCCACCGCACGAAATGTCTGATCTTAAGCGTTCGGCAAAAATAAAATGCCACAAATCGCCTACATAGATGTTGATGATACTCTTGTCCGATCAGTCGGAACGAAGCGCATTCCGATGGTTGGCACGATTGCGCACGTCCGGAAAATGAAAGAAGCCGGATGGGTATTGTATTGCTGGAGTAGTGGCGGCGGCGATTACGCAAAAGATTCGGCAAAGGAACTCGGAATTGAAGAGTGCTTTGTAGGTTTCCTCCCAAAGCCAGAGGTTATGATCGACGACGTATCCCCAGAGAAATGGCGCACGCTTACAGTAATTCATCCAGCAGAAATAAAATGAACCACGGAGCCGAACCAGGCGTTACAGACAATTTCGTGCAGTGTCACAGTCGCGGCGGAGCCGCTTTGTGTGCCACCGCACGAAATGTCTGATCTAAAGCGTTCGGCAAAAAAATTATGCGTATATCTATAATATTGTTAATTACTACACTCGCCGGAGCCTTGACCGCTTCCGCTAATCCGAGTTCGGAATACCGTTCTATCCCTCCAGTTGAAAGGATTCACTTTATTGAAGCGCCTGATGCGTTTGTCCAATTAGTCGGCGGTTATCGATGGGATTTCGAAATTACGACCGCCAAAGACAAAGTGCTAGTAGTCGATTTCGGAATTGGAAAATCAGGATGGGATGGCGTCGGACCATTCAATCATTTTTACCCAGACGAACTAAAGAAAGATCAGCCGAACATTATTACATTTTGTCTTATTCCTGACGGCTCATTTCTGCTTACGACCGAAAAGAGCGTGCGATTCAAAGTGATCATCGCATTAAACGGGAAGGCAAGAGGCGGCTCCTACATCTCCACATATACACCCACTCAAAAATATAAAACAGGATCAGACTATTTTTCAGATGGATACCGCTCTCCGCCTGTAGATAAAAATGGGCTTTATCGTCTTATGAGCGTATGGCTTGAAGGGAAGTCCATGAAAGATGAGCCAGATGAGAATCTTCTGCTAGGCTTTTATGAAAAAGATCAGAAATAAAGAGCCGAACCAGGCGTTACAGACAATGACCACAGCTGTCACGTGTCGTGCTGCGCACGCCCCGCGCCAGCTGCGGTCATGTCTGATCTAAAGCGTTCTGCAAAACGGAATCCCGGAATATAGAGTTTTGGTCAGCGAATTATCGGTATGCGTATGAAAGCCCAAAAAAGAAAGAAGTCGCTGGTTTGAGGAAGCGACGGGGCGAAGCCATCACTAAAAAACCAAACCCACGCGCATGAATCTTTCCAGTTTAAGAAAAAAGACGGAGCAGAACCAGTCACTACAGACAACGAACCGCACTGTCACGGAATGTGCTCCGAGCCGCACATTCCGCGCCAGCGCGGTTCGTGTCTGACCTCAAACGTTCGGCAAAAAATGACCCCCTCTTCGAAAATGCCAGCGATTCCTCAATTTGGTGTTTCATGGTTTGAAGGTGCATCACATGTAATTGGACGGAATCATGACTGTGATCTTTTAGTTGGAACGGAATTTACTGAGCTGGTGGAGACGCGTATGTCTCCCCAGAAAAACACAGATGGTAGCTTTAATATCAAAAGCGAGATTGTGCGTCGAATTGCGATCAAGTGCCGAATTCAAGAAATAATGATATATCGCCGTAGTGTAGATTGCCTCTCAGGTGGATGGACTGCCCGCCTCACACTGGAGGGCCCCTCAGTTCGTGAGATTGCTCAAATAATACCTGCTGAAGCATCGAATCGAGGTTTCACTTTGCGTAGTATTGTTGGTTAATATTATCCCATAAATGAAAACCATACCGCCGAACCAGGCGTTACAGACAACGACCCGCACTGTCACGCCGGCTGCTTCGCACCCGTCGCGCCAGCGCGTGTCGTGTCTGATCTAAAGCGTTCGGCAAAAAATGAGTCGGCAATTATACATCACAAGCTGCCACGAGCGCCCATTCCGTTTCGTGCCACCACCGATTTATGAAGATTACGCATTACTGCTAGTTGTAGTTGCCAACGATGTTACGCCGGAAGAGCAGACTAGTATTTCCAGGCAGATTATCGCATCACGGGCGCGCTATGTTGCAGCATGGGGACACGAATGCAGCACTTGGGATTGCTCAGTCGATTGTGCTTTTCTAGAGACAGATCCTAATTTTACACCACCAGATGAGAAGTTTGTCATGACGACTTGGCACGACAAAGAATCGCTTGATAACGCATTCGAATTTCTCTGGCTATGCGGAATGATTGATGACGGATATCCCGATGCTGTTTGTGTATTTATATTAGGCGGCGATTTGAGGACGGAATTCCAAGTTCGACGCGCCGCCGTAAATCTCAATATTTCTGGAATAAAATGAAAACCACGGAGCCGAACCAGTCGTTACAGACAATTTCGTGCAGTGTCACAGTCGCGGCGGAGCCGCTTTGTGTGCCACCGCACGAAATGTCTGATCTAAAGCGTTGGGCAAAAATATGCTAATCCTCGCACATGGTGGTTTGCCTTATGTTATCTTCGGCTGGCTATGGCTCGGTATGGGAACAGGCCTTGCCATCGCGGGGTGCGTCGCTGCCATACGAAAAAAGAAAGAGTTAGGTCTTGGATTGAGCTTAGGTGGTCTGCTGTGGGGGATTTCAGCTATTCACACACGACTATCATGGCCAGCAATTGGGATAGCGGCAGCCGGGTTGCTATTGGCTGCTGGTCAAATTTGGATATCCAAAAAGAATACCAAAGAATGAAAACCACGGAGCCCAACCAGTCACTACAGACAACGAATCGCACTGTCACGGAATGTGCTCCGAGCCGCACATTCCGCGCCAGCGCGATTCGTGTCTGACCTCAAACGTTCGGCAAAAATGAACGAACCACGGCTAATCATTTGTGCTGTATTATGGTATTCTGGGGTAAGTTATTTTGCGTGGCATTATATCCGGATGCTCAGGACTGGGAATGCAAGTTTCAGGTTTTCCGAGGTCCGGAAAGAAAAAGATCCGATCATATTGCGGACCCGAATCATTTCAGAAGGCGGATTGCTGGTTTTATTAGCCATTTCACCCATTATCACTATGACACTAAAACGATGAAAAAAGGAGCCGAACCAGTCGTTACAGACAATTTCGTGCAGTGGCACAGTCGCGGCGGAGCCGCTTTGTGTGCCACCGCACGAAATGTCTGATCTAAAGCGTTCGGCAATATAAGACCGAGGTTACGCGGTAAACCATCAGCCCGAAAAATTAAAACCATGTCGCTGATATACGGAAGCGACGGGGCGAAGCTGTAGATACGAAAAGAAAAAACATCAGCCTGAAGAAAATCGAACCCACGCGCATGAATATCTCTGGAGCCAGAAACAAAAACCACGGAGCCGAACCAGTCGTTACAGACAATTTCGTGCAGTGTCACAGTCGCGGCGGAGCCGCTTTGTGTGCCACCGCACGAAATGTCTGATCTAAAGCGTTGGGCAAAATGAAAACCCTCATACTACTCTTTGTCTTGGTTGCTTTCGGATGCACGCAGAGGCCCGTCCGACCCAATCATTATCCGGCGCTCGATTACCCATTTGCCGATATCTCCGATCTTCATGACGGCGTGTCGCTAATATATGAAGGAAAGGATATAGGATTGGATGGCGGATCTCATGTTTATATTTTTTCTACACCCGAGAAAAGAAAGATTCAGCTTTGGGATCTGTGCATCGTCGCAAAAAAAGGCAAAGGACTAGAACCGAACCTGAACGCATTCATGCTGGTTTTTGGCACGAAGAATGAAGACGCAGTTATTGTTCCGGTTGGATCAGAACTCGAATCGTTATTGATCTCAATCACACCGAAGGAAATAGCTGCAGGAATTTCAGACCGAGCACATGCTATACATTACTAAAACGGAGCCCAACAAGGCGTTACAGACAACGACCACAGCTGTCACGGATCGTGCTGTCGCACGCTCCGCGCCAGCTGCGGTCGTGTCTGATCTTTGACGTTGGGCAAAAATATGAAATCCATCATCGCTCTCTTCATGCTATGCGTTCTATCGGCATGTGTAGCGCCCAAAAGCCCAAAAGACGCAGCTTACATGCGTGCATTAATCGCAAATAAAGAAATGTATTTAGAGCCACCTTGGCGGACATTGATAAGGCTGATAGCGCCACTTTATTCCTACTGAATCCATCGACAGAGGAAGGAGTCAGATTATCCGATCCATTTTCTGAACTTCAATATAAGTTCCCTATTCGACCGGATGATCGAGCTGTAGAAATAATTAAAAGGAAGCAGTTATCTAAGGCGGAAACCCATGATTTAATATCCGAGATCAAGCGGATTATGAAGCAGCAGAATTATTCTGATGGACCCTTTTGCCATAATCCAAATTACGGAATCCGACTTTATTCTAGGAATCAGATGATTTTCGAGTCATCATTTAGCTGGGATTGCGGAAATTACTATTTGGCCTTTCCGGATGGTTCGTCAGAATGGATTGGCGTCCATGAATTCAAAATCCTGAGCGCCATTATGGAAGCCATCTTACCCCCCTAATGCAAAATAACACGGAGCCCAACCAGTCGTTACAGACAATGACCACAGCTGTCACGTGTCGTGCTGCGCACGCCCCGCGCCAGCCATAGCCGCGTCTCACCTCAAACGTTCGGCAAACATGAAAAACGCTACTCGGCTATTATTCCCCCATTTTATTGCCGCATTATTGGCTTTAACTTACACCTACCTAAATGCTCACAAGTATTTCTTTGTCGACACACTGGGACTTGGTTGTGGCTGCGTTAGCGGATTCAATACCAATAGCCTCACATTGAGGTTCTGGTTTTTTCTTCTGTCATTATTCATGCTCTGTTTGCTAATGGCATCAAAGGAGAAAGCGTTTAGGTTCAGAGCCGTCTATTTCGCCGGAAGCGTCGTCGCATTCTTCTGCCTAAGCGTATTTTGGTTTATAAGAAAAAACGTATGGCTATAAATAAAACGGAGCCGAACCAGTCGTTACAGACAATGCCCACAGCTGTCACGTCTCACCTCAAACGTTCGGCAAAAATGAAAACCAAGGCCATCGAGTTCCTACTATTCGCCGTTTTAGCGGCAGCATCTTTGTTGGCGGCGCGCCTTGGATTCAGCATCGTGCGCAGCAGTAGTAGCGGTCCAGATGGCGCGATGTTCTTTATTCCAGTCGCTATATTTGGACTACCGTTTGTCGCAGGATTTTTCGGAATGTTATTTTACTCGATTCTTGCATCCATCTTGGGCGAGACGATTCCGAAAGAAGATTCCGAAGAAGGTTTTTTTCTTCTGGGACATACCGTTAGATCCAGTTTTATCGCCGGAGCCATCTCGGTAATCTTAGCCTTTACGCCACTTGCATCCTGAACCCCAAAAGACGCCGAACCAGGCGTTACAGACAATTTCGTGCAGTGTCACAGTCGCGGCGGAGCCGCTTTGTGTGCCACCGCACGAAATCCCTTATCTAAAGCGTTCGGCAGAATGAGGCCAAAAGCTAAATACCTCGTGCTATGTGGAGCTTGGCTTGTGTTCTCTGCAGAAGCATCCGCACATCCGCCTCATGTTGAGCCTTGGAAGCACGTTGCGAACATTGGCTTCTCGGTGATTAACACGATCATCATAGGATATATTTTAAAGACGAAGATCGGAAATTTGGCCGGAATCATTGGCGCTTTGCTAACATTCCTTATTTTCATCACCGCAGGTTATATTCTGACATTTGTCAGCTCGTTATGAAATCCACAGAGCCCAACCAGTCGTTACAGCAATGATCTGAATGCGGATGCACAATCGGTCGAGCGGCAACTTTGCCGCTCTCCGGCTGCTTAGGGCGCAAGCGGCTTGGACCTTTGCCCAAGGTATATTTATTTAATCAAAGCGGCATATTGCCCGCGCTCCCCTTCCCTCCGCTTTGCCTTACCTTCGAAACGAAAAGCCCGACCTGTTGAGGTCGGGCTTTTTTGTGACTGGCGTCTGGCGCAGAAGGCTTACTTGAAGGTTTCAAGCTCGCCCTGCGTCCAGGGTTTGGCGCGGGCTTTTTCGGCGGCGAGAACCTCGGCCACCTTTTCCTTGGTGATCGGGGCAGAAGTATTACCCCACTCTTGGCGGACGTAGGTCAGCACTTGGGCGACCTTTTCTTCGTTCCAGTTGAAACCACCGCCAACGACTTTGCCGAAGGCTGGCATCGCGCTGTTATAGGTGTGTCCGTGAACCGTGAGCGGGCCGTTGAGGCCGTGCAGCACGATGCGAATGACGCGTTCTTCGTTGCCCTGGACCCACTCGGAACCGGCCAGCGGAGGATAGGTGCCGGCGACGCCCTGACCGTTGGTCTGGTGACAAGTGACGCAGGCGCCGCCCGACAGGTAGGCCTTCTTACCCGCAGCAATGATCTGCTCGGGCGTGAGTTCTTTTTTGCCCGCTCCGGCGGCGGCGGTCTTGGGATCGAAGCGTTCGTCGTAAACCATCGGGCTGAAGCCGCCGCGGTGCTGCACCACGTAGATGCTCGTGACGAAGATCATCGCGGAGACCAGCCCGAGCAGGAACAGCGGCATCGCCTTGTAGCCTTCTTTCGGCTCGGGCTTTTCGCTGACCAGCTTGGAGTGAACCTTCTGGATGCTTTCGTCGGATGCGCCGTTCTGGTCGGCGGAGAAATTTTTATTCTTATCGGCGCTCATTGGTGGCCCTCCTTCTTTTCTTCAACCTTGGTCTCTCCGTGGGGGGCGCCGGCTTTCTTCTGGGGCGCGGGAGGCGTGTAAACGTTCTTGGTCTCGGGATACGCGTAGGTGTCCTTGAGGCTCAGCAGATAGGCAACGAGTGCTTCGCCGCGGGCGGTGGGAACAATTTCGTAGCCGGGCTGGGCCGCGTGAGTGCCGGTCAGCTTGAGCGCCTTGGTGGAGGGCTCGCCGAGGATCTGCTGCGACTTGAAGAGGAAAGCGTAGCGGGGCATGGCCGAATCCTTCGAAACAAGCGTGGGATCGAAGAGGTAGTGATAAAGCGACTCGGCGGTCGGCTCGGTGCCGGCGGCGTTTTTACGGGCAGCGAAATTACGGAGGTCGGGACCCACGCGTTGCGAACCAATGAGAACGCGGGACTCGCGCAAGTAGTCGCGGGCCACGCTCTGGCGTTCGCCCCAACCACGGCTGCCTTCACCGGTGTCGGAACCGAAACCGGGACGGCGGACTTGCTGGGTGTGGCACGCGACGCAACCGAGGTCTTGATAGACCAGCTTGCCTTGCGCGGCGAGACCGGGGGACTGCAGCGGGAAGGCCTTGCCCTCGTCTTCATCGACGTGGGTCGTGAAGGAGCCGTAGGTAAGCTGGTTGGTCAGCACGAGGCCGACGAAGGAGAATGCGAGGGCGCAAAAAACGCCGAGGAAGATAAAGGGAGCGCGATTCATCGGGCGGCCTCCGGTTGGACGGACAGCAGGTCTTTGGCAGAGCGCACGGCGGGAGCAGCGGCACGGCCCAGGGTCCAGAAGAAGTTAAGGGCAAAGGCAAGCTGGCCGACGGCCAGAATCACCAAGGCAATGTTAGCGGCAAAAAGGTAGGGCTGCGTTGCCTTGGTCACGTCGGCAAAGGCGACGCTCGCATCGGCCAGCAGACGACCCTGGCTGATACCACCGACAGCGAGCGAACCGACGAGCAGCACCACACCGACCGCGGACGCCGTGAAATGGAGACCGATCAGCGGCTTGCTGGCCCACGAGGTGTTGAGCACGCGGGGCACGATGTAATAGAGGGCACCAAACACGACCATGCTGAAGAAGCCATAGAGGCCGAGTTGCGCCTCGGCGACGGTGACATAGGTGAACTGCGTAATGGCGGCGACGCCGTGGAGAGCACCCAGAACCCAGACGGCGAGCACGAGCATGAACGCCACGATGCCAAAGCCCATGAAACGAAGGGTGATGTCACCTTTGAGCGAGGACCAGCGGTTGGAAAGCGTGCCAAAGAAGTTCATCCAAAGAATGACCAAGGGCACGATGAGCATGAAGCTGGCGGCCGCACCCACGGTTTGCACCCAAGCGGGAACCGGTCCGCCGATCAGGCGGGAGATACCGGCCCAGCTGCCAAACACGGCGAACCACCAGAAGCTGAGGGAAGCGAGGTAGTAGTTGGAGACCGGCTTAAGGAGCAGCTTGGGCAGAAAATAATAGATGGCCGCCAGTGCGATCGAGGCGAACCAGAGCAGAAACAAGTTCGAGGCGAACCAAGCCTGCACAACCGACTGAACGGTGCCGCGCACGGGCGAGAACACCAACATCACCTGCGCGATGGAGTAGATCCAAGGGAACCAAAACAGCGCGGCAAAGATATACCATTGCGACGCGTAAATCTCATGGGAACGACCGGCGCGGAAAACCACCAGGGTCCAGGCGGCAATCAAGGCGTAGGCAACGAGGAGGAGCGGCGTCGCGAAACCGGGCAGTTCGAGCCATTCAATGGAGGTGGAGAAGCCCGTCAGGATGCCACCGATGCCGAGGGTGACGCCGGCATTCCAGAACAAGGTGCCAATCAAGAGCACGCCGCAGCCGGGCAGCGCGCCGCGCGAAAGGCGGGCCATGAGCCAGAGGCTGACTGCGAACGCGGCGTTGAAGCTCCAGCCGTAGATAAAGGCGTTGCTTTGCGCAGGCTGGATGCGGCCGTAAGTCAGAAATTCGCAGCTATCGAGAAACGCGGGAGTGTGGAGTTTCCACGCCGACACGAGGCCGAGCACGCTGGCGATCAGCAGCCACACAAGCGCGGAGCCGATGAGAACGACCAGCGGAGTGCGCAGCGAAGCGTCAATGACAGGGGCTTCGGCCGAATGCGGGGAGGCGCGTTCGGGCGTCAGCTCGGAGGAGGGACTGGGATCTTTGGCCATCGTTGGGTTTAAGCCGGAAAACGAAATAGAGGAACCGGCGGTCGCGAGGCACAAAGGCCTGCTGAGCCGCCGGTGGAATCACTTCTTGGCGTTGATCTCCTTGATCGTGATTGCGACGGCTTCGTCGATCGGAATGCGAACGATGCCGGCATTCTGGTCAACCCAGCCGTAGCTGGTGGCGGCGGCCTTTTCTTTGGCGCGCAGATCGGCAAGAGCGGCCTTGCGCTGCTCGGGCGTGCGAACGCCGTCGGGGAGCGGATCGGGCTTCTTCGGCAGGTAGGCGATGAAGACGATCAGTGCGAAGATCGCGAAGCCACCGATGGCGGCCGCAACCGTCAGCAAGGAGCCGGACGAGGAAGGAGTTTTCGTGGAATCACTCATGGTGCGTGAGGCATTCAGTGATGCGCGGATCGCGGATCGGGATGAGCTTGGCCTTGGGGAAGCTCTTCAAATAGGCCCAGAAGAATACGCCGCCCACGCCAATGATCGAGGTGGCGGTCCAGAGAAGGTTGAGGGACAGGAAAGGCAACGGATCGCCATGGCCGTGGTCGGCCTTGAGGGCGGGAGCGATGTTGTAGATCAGGTCTATGACGATGACGAAAAGGATCCAGATCACGATCGGCTTGATGCGGCTGTGAACGATCTTGTTCTTGTAGGAAAGCAGGTAGAGGAACGGGGCCAGGAAGTGGCCGAACAGGATGAACATGCCGACGTATTTCCACTGGCTCGGAGCGCCCTCTTTCGTGATTTCACGGAGGTTATACCAGAAGGTTTCCTCGGGAACGTTGGCGTTCCAGATCAGGAAGTATTGGGAGAACGTCACGTAGGCCCAGAACACCGTGAAGGCGAAGATGAGCATGCCCGCGGAGTAAAGGTGGTTGGTGTTCAAGATGCCCTTGAGGTCGCCGCGCTTGTAGAGGTGCAGCATCCAGAGCACGCCGATCGAAAGGGCTCCGCGCACGCAGTTGGCGAAGAACCACACGCCGAACATCGTGGAGAACCAGTGATACTCGAGGCTCTTGATCCAGTAGATCGAGGCGAGCGTCAGGGTGACGGCGCCGAGGGCGAGACCAAAGGCGGCGGTCTTGCGGTTCATGAACGTCCACTTGAGGTCGCCATCGGCATCTTGGCTGAAGGAGGCCTTGCGAAGACGGGCGGAGAGCCAGATCCAGACGATGAAGCAGAGAGCGGTCATCGCGATGAACATGGGGATATTCAAGAAACCGGCCTTTTTCACGTAGAGCGGGTCGTGCCCGACCGTGTGGCCGCCGTGGATGACGTAATCGGGATTCATCCAGTGCCAGATGTAGTCGTGCGTTCCTGTCAGCGAAACGATCACGAGCGGCGAGAACAACAGGGCCAGCCACGGGAAGGCGGCGAGACCATGTTCGAACTGGCGGCGGAGCACCACCGACCACGAGGCGTCGAGGATGTGGTGGATCATCACCAGCATCAGCATGCCGATGGCGATGGCAGTCCAGAAGGTGACGCCGACCAGCCACGAAAGGGCGACGGCGTGTCCGTCGGACACGAATAGACCGATAATCGTCAGGATGATGCCGGCGATGCCGACAACGAGCGCCTTGCCGGAGCAGGCGCAGGACGACGATTTCGATTCAGAAGAGAGAGCCGCGGGCGCGGTGGCAGCGTGAGTGCTCATTTGATACCAAGCTCGGATTTATGGCCGGGGGGAACATCCGCGGCGGTGGCGTGGGCGGCGCGCTGGAGGGCGCGGACGTAGGCGATGACCGCCCAGCGATCTTCAGCGGAAAGTTTGTCCGCATAGGAAAGCATGTTGCCCTTGCCGTGGGTGATGACGTTGAAAAGTTCGCCGTTGGCGACGGTGCGAAGACGCTCGTCGTGGTAGGTGGGCGTGGCGCCCATACCGTATTGTTTGGTGATGCCATTACCATCGCCGACCGCACCGTGGCAGGGTGCGCAGTAGATGGTGTAACGATCCTGGCCGCGCTCAAGGAGCTTGGAAGGATCGATGGTCACCGCGGACGGATAACCGGCGACCCAGGCACCCTTGGAATCCTTGCCTTCGAACAGGACGGTGTCGGCCTTGAGGAAATGAGCGTCGGGGGCATCGACGGTGCGACCATACGCAACCGTGCCGGCGGCACGGGGGCGATCGGCACGGCCGTCGGCGAAGAACTTGGACTCGGCCTGCGGCTTGTATTTGGCCTGGTGATCCATGTCGGGGAACACCTCAAGCGGCGAACGAGTCGAGAGGGAGCCGCGGAATCCGAGGATGGAAACCGACAGCACCACGACGAAGAAGATGATGAGATAAACGTAACGCATGGCTTAGGCTTCCAGCTCCTGGATGTCTTTGCCGCCGGCCTTCTCGAGCAGGGCCTTGGTCTGGGCGAGGTTAAATTTGGGGTCGCTGGACTCGATCACGATGTGAAATTTGTCGTCCATGCCGGAGAGGATTTTGTCGCTCTTAAGCACCGGGTGGTAATGCATCGGGAGGCCGTTGAGGAACAACATGCCGCCGATGGTCGCGAACGCGGTGAAAAGAATGGTGAGCTCGTAGGACACCGGGAAGGCGAACAACGGGCTGAAGTAGGGCTTGCCGCCCACAATCAACGGATAGTTGAAGTAGCTCGTGTAGATGATCAGGGACATACCGGTGGTGAAACCGAGGATGCCGCCGCACAGCGAGAAACGAGGAACTTTGGAACGTCCAAGGCCCATGGCCTTGTCGAGTCCGTGGACAGGGAACGGCGTGATGCAGTCCCAGTTTTTGTAGCCGGCATCGCGCACCTGCTCCGCCGCGTGGTAAACGGAAGGAGTGGTCTCGAAGGTGGCGATCAGGCCGTAAGATTTTGCAGACATGGTCAGTAGGTCGTCGGCTGGAACTTAGTGGTGGGCCTTGGCGAGGGCGTCGGTCCCGTGGTCGTCGTGACCATGGACGTCGGCCTGCGGCATGACGGATTTGATTTCGGCCATAGGCATCACGGGCAGGAAGCGGATGAACAGGAGGAACAACACGCTGAATACGCCGAAGGTGCCGAAGAAGGTGAAGATTTCGACGATCGAGGGGCTGTAGTAACCCCACGAGGACGGGAGGAAGTCGCGAGCCAGCGACGTGACGATGATCACGAAGCGCTCGAACCACATGCCGACGTTGACGAAGATCGAAAGAATCCAGACGAACGAGGTGTTCTCGCGGACTTTCTTGAACCAGAAGAACTGCGGCGTGATGACGTTGCAGCTGATCATGATCCAGTAGGCCCAAGCGTAGTGGCCGAAGGCACGGTTGATGAAAGCGAAGCCTTCGTTCGGGTTCGCACCATACCAAGCGATGAAGAACTCCATGCCGTAGGCGTAACCCACGATAGTGCCCGTCGCCAAAACGATCTTACACATACAGTCGATGTGATACTGCGTGATCAGGTCCTGCAGACCATAAATGGCGCGCAGCGGGAGCATCAGCGTGAGCACCATGCCGAAGCCGGAGAAAATAGCGCCGGCCACGAAGTAAGGAGGGAAGATCGTGGTGTGCCAGCCCGGGAGTAGCGACACGGCAAAGTCGAACGACACGATGGTATGCACCGAGAGCACCAGCGGCGTGGAAACGCCGGCCAGGATCAGGTAAGCCATCTCGTAGTTGCTCCAATGGCGGTTGGAACCGCGCCAGCCGAGGGCGAAGAAACCGTAGCAGAACGAGCGAACCTTGTTGCCGGCTTTGAAGAAGCGGTCGCGGAGGACGGCCAAGTCAGGGAGCAGACCGACATACCAGAACAGCACGGACACCGTTCCGTAGGTCGAGACGGCGAACACGTCCCACTCGAGCGGCGAACGATAGTTCTGCCAGATGTCGTTGCTGTTCGGGATCGGGAACAGATACCAAGCGAACCAGACGCGACCGACGTGGAACACCGGGAAGATACCGGCGCAAACCACGGCAAAAATCGTCATGGCCTCGGCGGCGCGATTGATCGAGGTGCGCCACTTCTGGCGCAGCAAGCACAAGATCGCGGAGATCAGCGTGCCGGCGTGACCGATACCGATCCAGAACACGAAGTTCACGATGTCCCAGGCCCAGTTGACCGGGTTGGCGTGGCCCCAGACACCGACGCCCGTCGAAACGAGGTAGGTGATGCCGGCGACCGTGAAGGACGCCACGCAGCAGGCGAGGACGAAGCAGACCCACCACCACGTGGGGGTCTTGCCTTCGATGATACCGGAGATCTTGTCCGTCACCCAGCCAAAGCTCCGGTTGTTTTCAACCAGAGTGGCGCGGGGGAACGGAGTCGGTTTGACCTCGTTAAGGATGGCCGGCTGGGCGGCGGTGGAATGTGCGTGGGCGGCCATTAGCTGAGTCCTCCGAAGAGCTTGTTACCTTTGAAGAAAGAGGAGTGGCCTTCCTTCTTCTCGCCCTCCGGGGCGTGTTCACCGTGACCGGACTCGCCACCGTGGGCGGGCTCGTGGCCAAAGTGCGGGTTGTTCTTCTTTTCGTATTCGGTGCGGCTGAGCGGGAGCGCAGCGTAATCGGGCATCGCCGGATTCGGGTTGCGCAGCTTGCCGAGGTAGGTGGTGCGGGGGCGCACATTGAGGTAACCGAGGAGCGCGTAATCCTGCTCCTGAGCCTTGGCCTTGGAGACAGCGCTGGTCGGATCCTTGATATTGCCGAAGCTGACGCCATCGACAGGGCAAACCTGTTGGCAGGCCGTCTTGATCGTGCCGTCGGGAATCTCGACGTCGCTGGAGGCACCGGCCTTCACCTTCTGCTTGATCTTGGCCTGCTGGATACGCTGCACGCAATAGGTGCACTTCTCCATCACGCCGCGCATACGCACGGTGACGTCCGGGTTCTTCACCATCTTGACGAGTTCGGGCATGCCGGACTGGCCGAGCGGTCCCATGTAAAGCTCGTCGATGGAACGCTTGTTCCAGTCGAAGAAGTTGAAACGGCGAACCTTGTAAGGGCAGTTGTTCGCGCAGTAACGCGTGCCGATGCAACGGTTGTAGGCCATCGTGTTGAGGCCATCGTCATCATGGACTGTGGCATTGACCGGGCACACGATTTCGCACGGGGCGAGTTCGCAGTGTTGGCAGGCCACGGGCTGGAGGGAAACTTGCGGATCCTCGGGGATGACTTTGTTGCCTTCGCCACCGAACGCCGCACCTTCGATGTTGCCATCGGAGTAGTAGCGATCGAGGCGGATCCAGTGCATCTCACGACCGCGGAGGACCTGGTCCTTGCCGACGATGGGGATGTTGTTCTCGGCCTGGCACGCGATGATACAGGCGTTGCAGCCGATGCACGTGTTGAGATCGATCGACATACCCCACTGGTGGGTGCCCTTGAAATCAGGGTGATCGTAGAGCGACTGACCGCGCGGCGTCTCGACGGCGATGATCGCCTTGCGCTTGGCGCGATCCTCGGGGGACAACGCGGCGAGAGCCTGAATGGAGTCTTCTTCGCCGAGGTTGGACGGGGCGTGAGACTCGGTGCCGAACTTGTTGACGAAACCGAGATCGGTGGTGCCGTCTTCCTTGAAGTTTTCTTCGCGGACGATTTCGCGACCTTCCATCGACCAGTGTTCCTGGGTGTTGGCGAGGGCGTAGACTTCCGACGTGACCTTGAGCGTGGCGCCGGTGGCGAAGGCCATGCCGCTGGTCGTGCGCAGCGGGTAGAAGTTGTGGCCGACTCCCTTGCCCACGCGACCGGAAACCGTGCGACCGTAGCCGAGCGGGAGGACGATCGTGAAGTTGGAAAGACCCGGCTGGATGTGCAGAGGACCACGGACGGTGACACCGTTAAGGGTGACTTCACCGATGAAGGCCTGCTCCTTGCCCTGCTTGAAGTGGGCATTTTCCTTACGAGCGACCTGGAGGACGGAGCCTTCCGGATCGATCTTAAGGTGTTTGCCGAGGCGCGGGCTGATCAGGATGGCGTTGTCCCAAGAGATCTTGGTGATCGGATCAGGGCACTCCTGCAGCCAGCCGTTGTTGGCGAAGCGGCCGTCATCGACCTTCGCGTCGAAGGTGAAACGCACTTCGAGGTTTTCAGCGGAGAGCTCGGTGAACTTCGGCGCGAGGGCGAAGATCGGGGCGAGGCCACCGGCGTTGAAGCGCACGATCGACTTCTTGTAAGCGGTGCCTTGAAGCACGCCGTCGTGAAGGAACTGGCGGAACACATGGTCGGCGTTGCCACCACCGATGAGGGTCGTGATGGTGTTGTAAACCTGTGTGTAAGGATCGGTTACGCTTTCGCCTGAGATGCGGGCCAGAACTTCGATCTCAGTGAGACCGTTGAACAGGGGCTGAATCATCGGCTGAACCGGCACGATGGTGCCATCGGCCGTGCGGGCGTCGCCCCACGACTCGAGATAATGAGCGGCGTGGATATGCGTGCCGGAGACGACCGAGGTCTCGTCAACGTAGTAGCCGTAGCGAACAACATCGGGCACGCTCTTGATCAACTCGGCAAAACCGAGATCGGCGGGCGCATCATAGACGGGATTGCCGCCGAGGATGACCAGCGTCTTGACGGAGCCGGCTTTCATGGCGGAGGCGAGCGTGGAGATGGTCGCGGTGTTGCCAGCGGGGATCGCGACGAAGTCGACCGTCTTACCCACGTTGCCGAGGACTACGTTCAACGCATAGGCGATGGCGTGAACCTGCGGAGGCAGATGGCTGCCGGCGATGATGACACTCTCACCCTTGTGGGCGCGGAGGTCGGCGGCGCAGGCATCGAGCCATTTGTCCTGATCCTTGAAATTGAGACCCTGTGAAAGGGCATCAAACGTCGAGTCACCGCTCACCTTGCCGGCCAGTGCGGCGGCGAAGGCCAGCATGTGGCTGCTCGCGAGACGCAGGCGGTGATCAGCCATCGAACCAACGAGCGAGAAACCGCTCTCGATCGAATAAAGACGGTTCATCGCATCGTCTTTTTTGACGACCTTGCGACCCTTGGTGAACTCGCGGGTGTAGTAGAGCGAGTTGGACTCGGCGTGGAAGAAATCAGCGTCGATCGAAACGATGCGCTTGGCCTTGGCGAGCTGGTAGATCGGCTTGACGCTCTGGCCGAAGGCGGCCTGGGCGGCGGAAGCGGAAACCTCATCCTGAGCGGCTTCGTATTCGGCCCAGATGGCCTTGGGAAACTTCTTGCGCAGACCGGCGACCAGAGCGGCGCGCGTCGGCGAACCGGACTGACCGGCCAGGAAAGCAAGGCTCGCACCGGCATCGGCTGCAGCGTTGGTGCCGATCTTCGCGAGAAGATCCTGCACAGCGGCCTGGCTGACGCCCGCACCCTTCACGGTCGAAACCGTGGAGCGATCCGGATCATAGAGGTCGAGCACCGAGGCCTGCACGAACGCGTTGGTGGCGCCACCGAAGGCGGCGTAGGTCGGATTACCCTCGATCTTGGTCGGACGGCCCTGATGGGTCTCGGCCAGGATCGGGACGGCTCCCTTGCGCGTCGGCATCGACGAGGCAAAGTAGAGCGGCAGACCCGGGATCACTTCCTCGACGGACTTGCCGTAAGGGAGGATATGCTTCTCGGGGCGGCGGCAGCCGGCGGCGAGGCCCACGCCACCAAGGGCGAAGGAAGCGGCCATGAGCTTGAAGAACTGGCGGCGGTCAACGCCGTTCAAGTTCGAGGCGTCCGCGGGGAATTCGCGTTCGGCCTGGGCCTTGAAGCCGGGAGTCTCGGCGAGTTCGTCGAGGCTGCGCCAGTATTTCGGGCCGGTCAGCTCGCGTTCGGACGGGGCGGGATGGTCAAATTTGCGTTTCATCGGTGGTATGTATCAGCGATGGCAGCCGGAGCAGCTTTGCGGAGGTTTGATGTTCCAATCGTGAACGAACTTCTTGCCGTCACGGAGTTGGCCTTCGGCACCCTCGGGGTGCTTCCAGTCGAGATTGGTGACGAGTTTAGGATCACGGATAAATTTTTCAGGGGCACGGTGGCACTCCAAGCAGAAGCCCATCGAGAGGGGCTTGGCCTGGTGAACGACATCCATTTCGTTGATCTTGCCATGGCACTCCACGCAGGAGATGCCGCGAGTGATGTGCACGGAGTGGTTGAAGTAAACGTAATCGGGGGCCTGGTGGATCTTCACCCAAGGCACCGGATCGCCGGAGGCGTAGCTGTCACGCACGACCTGCAGCAGCGGGCTGTCGGTCTTGACCTGATTATGACAGTTCATGCACGTCTGCGCGGCGGGGATCGACGAGGTCGCGCTCTTGTCCACGCCAACGTGGCAATAGCGGCAGTCGATGCCGAGCTGACCGGCGTGCAGCGCATGGCTGAACGGCACGGGCTGCACCGGAGCGTAACCAACATTGATATACTTGTTGGTCGCGTAGTAGGTCGTTCCAGCCGTCACGATGCCACCGAGCACGAACACCAGAAGGATGATCTGCAGCGGGAGCTTGTTGGCCGATTTGGGAAAGAGTTTGGACATATGCCGAAAGAATCTTCGCTAAGCGGAAGAAATTGCTCGGGTTAGACCGTGTCGGCGGAGCGCGCCACGGTGCGGGAGTCCTGGCTCACCTTGAAAGGCGCCGTCTTTGAAACCGGGGCATCGGCAGGCGATGCAGACGGTCTCGCAAGGAGTTTAGGGGCCACGCCAGCGACGGCGAAAAGGCCCAGCAACTTGGCGAAGAATGTTTTTCGCGAGTGTTGGTGGCTCACAGGTTGGTCAGGTTAAAGTGGTCAAAGTCAGCCGGTGAAGGAATGGTCCGGCTTTTCCAAAGTAAAACAAAAATTCTACAAACAGGCCTTATCCGCACAGATAATTAGTCAGAACGCCCTCAAAGCTCGTTACTGCTAATCATTCAATAGGACAAAGCCCGCCTCTCGGTTGAGCATTCGGCAAGCCGAACGCAAAGAAACTTGTTACGCCTCCCCTTCTGCGCTGTGGTCACGCAGATTTTACAAGCCGATGATCACGTCCCGCGCCTCCGTCTCCGTTCGCTACGCTGAAACCGACATGATGAGAGTCGTTTACCACGGGAGTTACCTGCCTTGGTTGGAAATCGGCCGGACCCACCTGCTCAAGGAACACGGCCTGCCCTACCGCGAACTGGAGGCCGAAGGATTCTTCTTGCCCGTGCTGGAGGTCAGCCTGCGTTACTTGCGCCCCGCCAAATACGATGACGAGGTTACCATCGTGACTTTCCTCCGCGAAAAACCCTCCCTGCGCATCCGCATGGAATATGAACTTTTTCGTGGTGCTGAAAAAATCGCCACTGCGACCTCGCTCCACGCCTTCATCGACCGCGCCGGCAAACCGGTGCGCCCTCCCGCCGCGTTCGTGACTATGATCGATAAGGTGTTCGCCACCGGTTAAACGTCCAAAGCTTGGTATTCGGCGAGCACTGCCGCATCCTGCTCGACGCCTCGCGCCTCGGCCAGCCTCCCCTCCCCGCCCAGTTTGCGCACCGCCCAAACGGCATGCGCCCGCACAACCGGTGAGACATGCCCGGTGAGCGTGACGAGCACATCGAGGCATTCCTGCGCGTCGGTGTTGGCAGCCACGATGCAGGCATTGCGGAGCAAGCCGGAGATTTTGACGCGTTTGATCGCGGTTCCCTTGAAGACCGCGGCAAACCGCTCCGGCGTCAGCGACAACACTTCACGCAACGGCAGGTCGCCGATGCCGTAGCGCGCCGCCAGCAGCACCTGCCGCCCCGCTTGGGCAAACCGGTTCCACGGACACACCTCCAGGCAGGTGTCGCAGCCGTAGATACGATTACCGATGCCTGCGCGTAATTCACGCGGAATGATCCCTTTGTTTTCGATGGTCTGATACGACACGCATCGTCGCGCATCCAGCACGCCCGGCCGAGGCAATGCCTGGGTCGGGCACGCATCCATGCAGCGCGTGCACTTGCCGCACAACAAACCCGGCTCCGTCTCGCGACCGGCCGAATCCTTGCGAACCGGTTCGTCGGGAGCGAACTCCAACGTGGTCAGGACCGCGGCAAGAAACAGCCAGTTGCCGTGCGTGCGCGAGATGAGCATCGCGTTCTTACCGATGAATCCGAGGCCCGACTTCGCCGCCCAGCCGCGCTCGATCACCGGTCCCGTGTCGACGTAGTAACGATAATCCGCCGCCGTCACCCGGGGGCCACCCAGCTCTTCCAGCAGCCGACCCGCGCCGACCAGCGCCTCTTTTATTGTGTCGTGGTAATCTGAATACAGTGCATACCGCGCCCAGGCCGGACGGCCTTCTTTTGCGCGGTTTAATCCGTCGGTCCCGTTCATGCCGGGCGGCAGATAATTCACCCCGAGAATGATCACCGAGCGCGCACCCGGCAGCACCAGCGACGGATCGCTGCGTTTCGGCACCGTGCGCTCCATCCAATTCATATCGGCATGATAACCGGCATCGATCCACGCGCTCAGCTTCGGGCCGAAGCCCGGCTCCACGCGGGCAAACCGCACTTCGTCGAACCCGAGCGCCTGCAACCGCGCCCGCACCACCTCGCGATCAACGGCCATGCTTCGCCTTCGCCGCCGCCGAACGCGCAAATTCCGACGCTTCACGGCGGTAGGCACGCAACACATGCTGCACGATATCGAGCATCGGACGCCCGTCGGTCAGTATCACGGTGCCCGCTTGATTGTAGATCGGTTCACGAATCGCGTAGAGCGTGCGGATGCGCTCCATTGGGTCGTCCACATCGAGCAACGGCCGGTTGCGATTGCCCTGCGTCCGGCGTAAAATCGTGTCCAAAGAAGCATGAAGGCAGATCACCACGCCCGATTCGCGCAACACCTCCAAGTTTCCGGGCTGCACGACCAGTCCGCCGCCGCAGGCCACGACGGTGCGTTTGCGCTGATGACCACCGTCCACGAATTCTTTTTCCATCGCTCGAAATGCCGCTTCCCCGTCGGTTGCGAAGATCTGCGGGATGGATTTCCCCTGCTTGCGCTCGATCTCGTGGTCGCTGTCGAGCAGGGCAAAGCCCAGCCGGTGGGCCACGATGCGACCGATGGTGGTCTTGCCCGTGCCCATGAAGCCTACCAAATAGAGATTAACGTCGCTGGATTGCATTGCGCAGATACACACGCAAGGGCCGGCGGGCTTCATTGCCAAACCCGAAAAAGACTTAACTCCACCCGCTTTGCTGCTCTGCTCGCCCAACTCATGCGAAAACCGTGCTGCGGCCCGCTACTTGCTAAACCTTCCCGCACCCTCCCCTTTCCATCCTGAATGAAGCTCAAAGTCTCCCACCTCACCCGCTATGAATACGACCGCGAAGTCTCTTACTCGCCCCACCTTATTTATATGCGGCCGCGTGACAGCGCCCTGCTGCGGGTAAACCACTTTCACTTCAATATCTCGCCCGACTCCAAGATCGTCTGGACCCGCGACTATTACGACAACCTCCTCGCCTGGGCCCATTTTTGGGAGCGTTCCGCCACGCTGAGCATCCGCGCCGAATTCGAGGTCGAGACGCTGGATACCAATCCGTTCGACTTCATTCTCAAGCCCTACGCCTTCACTTTCCCGTTCGAATACGAGGCGCTGCACAAGTTCAACCTCACACCCTACATCACACCGCCCTTCGACGAAACCCAGGCCATCCTGCGCAACTGGCTCGATGAACACTTCGTCGACCGCCCCAAGGAAACCCTGCCGTTCCTCGTCGCCCTCAACACCCTCGTCCACCAGACGCTCACCTACAACCGTCGCTACGAAAAAGGTATCCAGCCTTCAACTACGACCCTCGCCCTCGGCACCGGCTCCTGCCGCGACTACGCCGTGCTCTTCGTGGAACTGTGCCGCACGCTCGGGCTCGCCGCGCGGTTTGTCAGTGGTTACCTTTACGATCCGTCGCCTGATTCCGCGGCCTATGGCGCGATGCATGCCTGGGCCGAGGTTTACCTGCCCGGCGCCGGCTGGAAGGGCCTCGACCCGACCAATGGCATGTTCTGCGACGATTCGTTTATCCCCGTGGCCCACGCCGCCATTGCCGAAAGCGTAAATCCCATTCAAGGCTCCTACTATTCACCGGACCCCGTTCCCTCCAAATTAGCCCATAGCATCATCGTCGAGAAAATCACATGAGCGCCCCCGCCCCCTATTCCGCCGGCACCTGGTCATCCATCCTCGCATGCGGTGACGCGGTCGAAGCGTCCTTCGCCAAAACCGGCATGCTGTTCACGATGGGTGGCGAACCCACCTTCATTCCGCACGACCCGCAGGGGCCCGAGTGGAACACCGCCGCCCTCGGCCCCACCAAGCTCGATTACGCCCGGCGCTTTGCCCGCCAGCTCATTGAAACCGCCTATCCCGGCGCGATGATCCTCGAGACGTCCGGCAAACATTACCCCGGCGAACCCCTGCCCCGTTGGGCGCTGCTAGTGCAATGGCGTGCCGACGGCCAGCCGCTCTGGAAAGACATCACCCGCCTGCGTGGTGACACCAAGGAGGGCCGCCACACCAACAAACACGCCGCGGACATCATCAACCGTCTCGCGAAAAAACTTTCCGTCTCCACCGCCGGCATTCTGCCCTCACACGACACGGCCAATCCCGATGCCAACGCCGGCTACGTCCTTCCTCTCGACCACGATGGCTCGACCTGGATCACCGACGACTGGACTTCCGTTCTCAAACAGGACTCCGCCGCGCTCTTCCCCGGCGACAGCCTGATAGGCCTCCGTCTCCCCCTCGCCAGCCTCGGCGAGAAAAACCTCCGCCGCGCCCTCACCGTCGAGGTCAAATCCGGCGCCCTCACCATCTTCATCCCGCCGCTTTCCCTCGAGGCTTACCTAGAACTCATCTCCGCGATCGAAAGCGTGTTCACCGCCGCCAAGCTCAAGGACGCCGTCCTAGCCGGCTACGCTCCGCCGCTTGATCCGCGCCTGCCCACCATCGGCTTCGCCTCCGACCCCGGCGTGATCGAGATCAACCTCGCCATCTGCGAAAACTGGGCGGCCTACGATCGCCAGCTCGATCACGTTTACACCGCCGCCACCGCGATCGGCATGACCGCGCGCAAACTCCAGCTCAACGGACGCGAAACCGGCACCGGTGGCGGCGCCCACCTCGTGTTCGGCGGCCCGCTCGGCTTTGCTTCGCCCTTCTTCGCCTTCCCGGCGTTGCTGCCGTCGGCCATCCGTTATTTTCAGCATCACCCCGGACTCAGCTACGCCTTCACCGGCCAATACATGGGCCCGAGCTCGCAAGCTCCGCGTATCGACGAATCCACGTTCGAAGCGCTCTACGAACTGGAAATCGCCTGCGCAGGCGCCGAGCAATTCGGCTCGCCGCACAACTTCGCGCTCTTCGACCTGCTCTTCCGCGACCTGCTCATGGATCGCTCGGGCAACACCCACCGCGCCGAGATCAGCGTGGACAAGCTCTGGAATCCTTTCGCCGGCAACGGCCGCGCCGGCCTCGTCGAGTTGCGCGCCTTCGAGACGCATCCCGACCGCCCCGCGATGTCGGTCGTCGCGTTGTTCATTCGCGCCATTTTTGCCCGTCTCGCGGCCGATCCTTACAAAGCCCCGTTCATTCGTTGGAATGGCGAGCTCCACGACAAATTCTTCCTGCCCGCCTTCGTGTGGCAGGACTTGTCCGCGATCTGCGCCGATCTCCGCGAACACGGCATCCCGTTTGAAACCGAGTGGCTCCGCCCTCTCTGGGAATTCCGCTTCCCCAAACTCGGCGAATTCACCTTCACTGCGCCGGCCCCCGCCAAATCCAAGAAAAAGCCGGTCACTCACACGATCACCTTCCGTCAAGCGCTCGAAGCCTGGCCGCTCCTCGGCGAACAGCCCAACGGCGGCGGCGGCACTTCGCGTTGTGTCGACGCCAGTATGGACCGCATCGAGGTCAGCGTGAGCGACGTCGCGATTCTCGAAACCGGTTTCCTCCTCGTCAACGGACTCCCCTGCGAACTCCGCCCGCTCGAAGGCACGCCGTCCGCGGCCGGTGGCGTGCGTTATCGCGCGTTCTTCCTCAACCCCGCGCTCCATCCTCACATTCCCGTGCATGCGCCGTTACTCATCGAGTGGATCGATAAATCCACATTCGCCGTGACAGCCGCCGCGCGCTGGCACGTGTGGAACCCGCGCAGCGTTCCCTACACATCGCGCCCCGCCAAACCCGCCGACGCCATCGAACGTTTCACCGAGCGTTGGGAAACCTGGCCGCACACGTTGGGCCAACCCCGACTCATCCAGAAAGTCGATTTCCCACCCGAAGGCCGGCATACGCTCGATCTGCGCCGTTATTCCGCGCAGGCGCGCTGAAGGCAGGCCCGCTAAAATCTCCTCCGCCAGCCGTGGTGAGAAAGCGGGGCGCGCATTCGTTTTTCCCGCATCCGGCTGAACCCCAAAAACAGTTGAGCCTCCTCGAATGGTCCGGGGAGGCTCATCATAGTGCGGGTCGCACCCGCTCGCGCGGCAATGGCGCTTATCTTCGTCTGGGTTGTGGCGGAGTCTACTGAGTTTTAAGCTTTTGGACTACTACCTAACCTTGCACTGACTGACATCTGACCAGCTATCGGACTGACCTTTCACTGGCTCTGACACTGACCTGTTCAACTAGCCTGTCAGCGAACTAACCCGTCAGCTATCACGTGGTCCCGTGACCACACTCAGACCATAGCGCGGGCCCTTAAAAATGCCAGCGGCGCGTTTGTAATATATTACAAACTGCGAGTCGCCGCCGCGCCCAATTCGCGCTCAAAAACATCGAAAATCGCATCCCACGTGATATCCTCCGCCGTCTTTCGCGCCGCCAGTCGAATCGGCGGCCAGTCGCCCCGCCGTGCCAGCAATAAATCCATGCCGGCGAGAAACGCCTCACGTTTCGCAAACGCCGCAGCGAAGCCGTTAATGCCATCACGCACATGCTCGCGCGTCGCTGCGTAATCATAAGCCAGCACCACCAATCCGCTGGCCATCGCCTCGGTGACCACGTTGCCAAACGTCTCCGTCACGCTGGCAAAGGCAAACACATCGGCCGACGCGTAGTGCGCCGCCAATTCCTCGCCCCGGCGCATGCCGGCATAGTGGAATTGTGGATACTGTTTTGCCAGCGACGCCTTTTCCGGCCCGTCGCCCACCAGAACGAACTTCGCACGCGGTAACTTTGCCTGCAGGGCCAGAAACGCCTCCACCGCGAGGGAGAGATTTTTCTCCGCCGCGATGCGACCCACATAAATCATCACGGGGTCGTCCGCCGCAGCGCCCCACTCCGCACGCAGCGCATCGTTGCGCTTCGCGGGCGAAAACAACTTCGCATCGACACCACGCGCCAGCACCACGAGGCGCTCGAATCCATCGCTTGCCAATTGCGCGCGGAGGTCGGACGCCGGCACCATCGTGCACCGCGTGCGATTGTGAAACCATCGCAGATAGCGCAGCGCCAAATCGCGCCCCAGCGTGAGGCCGTAATGCCCGCCGTATTGGTGAAAATTCGTATGGAAGCTCGACGTCACCGGCAGCTTGAGCAGATGCGCCGCGCGCAACGCCGCCAAGCCCAGCGGTCCTTCGGTCGCGACATGGACGACGTCGGGCCGACGCTCACGCCAGCGTTTTTTCAACTGTCCGGTTACCGGCAGTCCCATGCGCAAGGCGCTGTAAAACGGGATCGGCACGCCGGGCACCACATAGTCGAGTTCACCCGCGTCCGTGACGCCGGCGGCGACCTCTACTTTCTGCCGGGGCCGCACCACGTCGACGGTGTGTCCGCGCGCGCGCATCCCGCCCACCAGACGGCTGAGCGTCATGGCGACGCCGTTCACTTCCGGCGGAAACGTTTCGGTGACGAGCGCAATGTTCATGAAAAATCAGGATCGAAACGGAGCGGCCGGCGTGAGCGAGCCGATTCGCCGGCGTGACAGGAGCGTAACAAAAAGCCCTCCGCCTTTCGGCGGAGGGCTGATCTTCAGCAAAGGCACGGCGTTGCCGCCGCGTTTGGCCAATTACATGCCGTTGGTCGAAGCCGGAGCCTCGGCGGCGGGAGCAGCCTCGGCCGGAGCGGAAGGAGCATCCTTGAAATCAAGGAGCTCGACTTCGAACACCAGCGTGGAGGCCGGAGGAATGGTCGGAGGACGACCCTCTTCGCCATAGGCGAGCTGGTAAGGGATGTAGAGTTTGATCTTACCACCCTTGTTGATCTTCTGCACGCCCTCGGTCCAACCCTTGATCACGCCGCCGAGAGGGAACTCGATGGGTTCGCCGCGCTCGACAGAGCTGTCAAACACCGTGCCGTCCACCAGCGTGCCGGTGTAGTGAACTTTCACGACGTTGGAGGCCTTCGGATATTCGCCGGAACCTTCCTTGAGGATTTCGTAATAAAGCGTGGCCGGGCCGCTGGCGGTATCAACCGTCAGGGACTTGATGCCCTTCTTTTCCTTGATGTCGGCGAAGAACTTCGCGCTGGCGGCATCGCTCTTGGTGCGCTGCTTGGCGGTGTAGTCGGCCTGTTTGGCCTGCATGAATTTATCGAGCTCGGGCCCGATTTCATCGATCTTGTAAGGAGCTTCGGCGCCCGTGGCCGACGACTGGATGCCCTTGATGATGGCGGCGGTCTGCTCGGGGGTGAAACCGAGTTCACTCAGGCCCATGCGACGGCCTACGAACCAGCCGAAGGTTTCGAGCAACTGGGGCTCGGTGAATTTGGGAGCGGCAGCGGCGACAGGGGTCGTCTCGACAGCCTTGGGAGTATCCTGGGCGGTGACCGCGGCAACAGTGCCGAAGGCAAGCAATGCAGCCTTGAACGTAGAGGTGAGTTTCATGGGTTGGAGGTGAGACTAGAAACGGCGTATTGGTTTTTGTGCCGTGAAAAGAAAAGTTTCCTGCCTGCACCGCAGTCCCTTGGCAACTTCTTACTCGTTACTTGTATCAGACGCCCCATGCGGATTTATTCAGCCCCAATCCACCTCATGCATTCAGACCAATTTTGGACGAGCCAGGACGGCGAGATCCTCACGATCAAGAAAAAGGACGCCCGCACCGTAAAACTTAAGCTGGCATTCTCGCCCCGCACACCGGCCGAACTCGACTTTTTCAAAACCCGCACGGCCCTGCTCAATTTCACGGAACGCAGCACCCTCGCCCGCATCGGCATCGAGATGTTCACCATTAAACCGGTGAGCATCGAAGCCGGACGCTTTGTGGTCACCGCCGAGGCTTTTCTCTACGACGACAGTTTTCCCAATGCCGGTTACTGGGCCAAGCTCCTCCGCCCCGGCACGCCCGTCGGCCGCCTGTTCTACGCCCCCGAAAAGGCCAAGCTTTCAACTGCCGAAATCTGGGAGGCCGTGCAGACCAACCGTCTCAAGCTGCCCAACACGATCAGCATCGACCGCCTCGGCCGCGTTTTCCTGACGCCGCACCACGTCCGCTACACGCTCAACCCGCGCCTGAAACAGAATGACTTCGAGCGCCTCACCAGCGGCGAAGCCGGCCGCAACTACCTCGACAAGGTCCAGGTGCGCCACGACACCCACCTGCTCACGATCGAGCCCAGCTCCGGCGTCCTCACCAGCTGCTCGATGTATCTAAAAGAGCACTACGTCTTGCTCAACCGCGGCGAAGGCAATTTCGGCATCCACACGAGCGCCGTGCTGCTCGATCCGATCAAGACTTTCGGCACGAACATCATGCTGGAAATCTACAACACGGGCACCCAGCCGGTGGTGAATCCCATGGTGTCGGTGGAAATTTTTCGCGCCCCGCCTTCGGCCATCGCGGGCAACACGCCCGACGACCCCGAGTTCAAATCCCTCCGCCGCCGCCGCACGCGTCTGCTGACCACCGCGACCGATCTGTTCGAGTGCATCGACGCGAACCCGCCAAAGACCAATCCCGCCGCCCGCCCCCGCACTCGCATCACCGTGAAGGGCCAGAGCGCATCGATGGAAAACTTCAGTCTTTTGCTGAACACCACGGGACGCACCGTCACCAAGGCCACCCTGCTCCAGAAATGTGGTTACCGCACCATGGTCGAGTCCTTGGCCGCCGCGCCCGCGGGCGCCGATACGCTGCTCATCGACTACTTCCCGAATCTGCTCGAACACATCGAACTGCTTACGCGTCTGCCCGAGTTGAAGCTACGTCGCATTATTTTCCGCCAGCCCTCGCGCACCCACGGTTTTTTCCTTTCGAACAACGCCCATGGCCGTCTCGAAAGTTACCATGACCTCGGCATCGACGTTTACTGGTTCAACGTCGCGATGAAGGATCTCTACCGCCACACGTATAAAAAGAGCCATGGCTTCTTCGTGCGCGAAGAACTGCGCCGCGTATTCCAGGAGTCCACCATCCTCGCCTTCTACGGTTCCGCCGTGGGCCTCGAAAAAGCCGACACCGACCGCATCTCCGGCCTCATCGATAAACTCACCGGCTTCATCGGACCCAACGTCGGTGTGCTCACCGGCGGCGGCGGCGGCGTCATGCGCCTCGCGACCGATCAGGCCCGCAACAAGGGCGCGCTCACCGGCGCGTGCTTCCTTGAACTCGAAGCCCAGCCTCCGGAACTCGGCGTGGATTTCTTCAACACCTTCCAGGAAACCGCCCGCCACTATCGTCAAAAATGGTTCGAGGTCGCCGATTTTTGCGTCTTCAACGTCGGTGGCGTCGGCACGCTTGAGGAGATCGGTATCGAGCTATGCAACCTCAAGCTCGGCATCCGTCCGCGCGTGCCCTACGTGTTTTTCAACTCCACCTACTGGGCCGATCTGCGCCAACAACTCGAAGTCATGGTTCAATCGAAACGCATGCCCGCCTGGGTGATCGAATACATCCTGTTCACCGACGATCCCGACGAGGTCGTGGCCTTCTATCGCAAGACCCTGCAGGTCCTCTAAAAAATCGTTCTCGTTCTCGTCCGCTTACTCGTTCTCCTTTTCCGTCGTGTCTTCCGCATCCTCTGCGCCCACCTCACTCCCTCAGAACGTCCTCATCGTCGGTGCCGGCGGTCGCGAGCATACGCTCGTCAAAGCCGTGCTCGCCTCGCCCGCGAAACCGCGCGTGATCGCCGCACCCGGCAACGCCGGCATCTCGGCTGATGTTCAGACGTTCCCCGTCGCAGCCGATGACATCAACGGTCTGGTCGCTCTCGCCCAACGCGAAAAAATCGACTTCGTCATCGTCGGCCCCGAGGTTCCGCTTTCACTCGGCCTCGTCGATGCCCTCAACAAAATCGGCATTCCTGCCTACGGCCCGAAAGCCGACGGCGCCCGTCTCGAAGCCTCCAAGGTTTTCACCAAGCAGATCCTGCTCAAATACGGCATCCCGACCGCGGCCTCGGGCATCTTCACCGAGATCGAACCCGCCCTCGCCTACGTCCGCCAGCGCGGCGCGCCCATTGTCATCAAAGCCGACGGTCTCGCCGCCGGCAAAGGCGTGATCGTCGCGCAAACCCTCGCCGAAGCCGAGGCTGCCGTGCTCGACATGCTCGCCGGCAATAAATTCGGTTCCGCCGGCAGCCAGATCCTCGTCGAAGACTGCATGACCGGCGAAGAAACCTCCATCCTCGTCGTTACCTCCGGCCGCGATTACATCATCCTCCCGACTTCGCAGGACCACAAACGTATTGGCGACGGGGATACCGGCCCCAACACCGGCGGCATGGGCACCTATTCTCCCGCCGACGTCGTTACCCCCGCACTCCTCGCCCAGATCGAACGCGAGATCGTTAAACCTTCCGTCGATGCTATCGCCGACGAAGGCATCGATTTCCGCGGCACGCTTTTCATCGGCATCATGCTCACCCCCACCGGCCCGAGCGTGCTCGAATACAACACCCGGTTCGGCGATCCCGAGACCCAGGTCGTTATCCCCCGTCTCGACACCGATGTCCTCGCCCTGCTCTGGGCCGCCGCCAAGGGAACGCTCGCCGGCATCCGCTTCGCCATCAAACCCGAGCACGCCATCTGCGTGGTGATCGCCGCCAAGGGTTATCCTGACGCCTACGCCAAGGGTGACGTGATTCGTTTCCCCGCCAAGCTGGCCGACAACGTCCAGATCATCCACGCCGGCACCGCCAAAAACGCCGCCGGTGAAGTCGTCACCGCCGGTGGACGCGTCCTCGGAGTCACCGCAGTCGCCCCGACGTTGCGCGCCGCAGCCGACGCCGCCTACGCCGCTTGCGAACAGATCGAATGCACCAGCAAAGTTTACCGGCGCGACATCGGCGCGAAACAACTCAATCGTCGATGAAACGCCTCGGCTACTTCCTCGTTTTTGCTCTCGCGCTCGTCGTTTCCGCGCGAGCCGTGGAATTATCGCCCGGCCTCGATTACCTGCGCGCCGGTGCCGCCGATAGTGCGACGTTCGCCAAAGCCTTGGAAACGGGCTCGGTCGTTCTCGATCTCCGCTACGCCAGCACCAAGACCGCAGCGGCCACGTTGTCCGGCGTGAAAGGGTTTCGCACCCATCCGAAACGCATCGTGCTGGTCCTCCTCTCGCCAGAAACCTCCGGCGCCGCCCGCAACGAACTCAGCGTCACGATTCCCGGCTGCATCACGATCGGACGCGCCTCGGCCGACTACAAAACCGACATCATCGTAACCACTACTGCCGAGGCCGACAAACGCGCCTTCGACGCCTTGGTCGCCGACACTTCGCCCGCGAAGCTCGTCCTCGAAAACGTCAACAAATCGCGTTTCGACGAAGCCACTTTGATCCACGAGCACGAAACCGGCGTCGAGACTCCCGCCCCAGCAGAAGCCGTTAAATCCGCAAGTGCTTCCGAGACCGCCGACAAGCCCAAGCCGCTCCCGGTTGATGCCGTGCTGCAACGCGCCGTGCAAATCCACCGCGGCCTCGTCGCACTCAAGCAACTGTAGACCTCGACGGTTGCCTTTCCACTCAAACGTTATCCCTTCAACTCATCGCTCGTATGGCCAAGCCCGGAACCATCGTCACTGTTTGCACCGCCAACATCTGTCGCAGCCCGATGGCCGAGGCGCTCCTCCGCCATGCGCTCAGTGCGCAGCCCGAGCCGTTGAAATCATTGAAGATCGTCTCGGCCGGCGTGGCCGCCCGCTCCGGTGACCGCGTCTCGGAAAACTCCGTCGTCGCGCTGAAAAAAGTCGGTCTCGATATCAAAGCCCACAAGAGCCAGCCTCTTACCAAGCAGCTCTTGGATGAAGCCGTGGTGGTTCTCTGCATGACTGAAAGCCACCGGGCCATGATTCAGATCAGCTTCAATCCCGTCCCGCGGAATGTTTATCTTTTCCGTGAGTTCATGCCCCGCGCCGCCGACAAAGAAATCGGCGACCCCTACGGTGGCCCCCTCAACGAATACGAAGCCTGCCGCGACGAAATGGTCGAAGCCATCCCCTCGCTGATGGAGTTCCTCAAGTCGCAGACCGCCCAATAAGGAATTCTTCGCGCTTTCACGGTCCCTTCGCCCCCACCGCCTAGCAGCCTCGCAGCCCTGCTTTCGGTTTTCGACAGGTAATCCGGCAATCCCATTTGTAACCTAATAGGTTACAAATACCGATTTACCATTCATCGGCAGTTGGTTATAAAAAAATCGAATTTGTAACTTAATAAGTTACAAACGTGATCCATTCATGATCCGACGGCTTTATTGCGCGGTGCTCAGAGGGGGTCGGTCGTTTTTCGGTTTGTCCCCGCGCCGTTTGCCCTTCCGACTCTTCCTTTCCAAATTTCACTTCACCATGTCGATCAACGCCACGCCGCTCCGCACCCTCGATCCTGAAATCTACTCGGCCCTCTCGTCCGAGTTCGCCCGCCAGCAGAGCCACATCGAGCTCATCGCCTCCGAGAATTTCACCTACCCGGCCGTCATGGAGGCCCAGGGCAGCGTGCTCACCAACAAATACGCCGAGGGTTACCCCGCGAAGCGTTGGTATGGCGGTTGCGAATTCGTCGATAAGATCGAAACCCTCGCCATCGACCGCGCCAAAGCCCTGTTCGGTGCCGAACACGCCAACGTCCAGCCGCACTCCGGTTCGCAGGCCAACTTCGCTGTTTACACGTCCTGCCTGCCCCTCGGCGCGAAGATCCTCGGCATGAATCTCTCGCACGGCGGCCACCTCACCCACGGCAACCCCGCCAACTTCTCCGGCAAACAATACAACTTCGTCCAATACGGCGTCCGCGAAGACACCGGCCTGATCGACTACGAAGAACTCGCCGCCATCGCCGAGCGCGAGAAGCCCGCCATGATCACCGTCGGCGCTTCCGCCTACTCCCGCGTCATCGACTTCGCCCGCATGGGTGAGATTGCCCGCTCCGTCGGCGCGCTCCTTTTCGCCGACATCGCGCACATCGCCGGTCTCGTCGCCGCGGGCGTCCACCCGTCGCCTTTCCCGCACGCCGACTTCGTCACGACCACCACGCACAAAACCCTGCGCGGCCCCCGCGGCGGTCTCATCATGTGCAAAGCCGCGCACGCCAAAGCCATTGACTCCGCCATGTTCCCCGGCGGCCAGGGCGGTCCGCTCATGCATGTCATCGCCGCCAAGGCCGTGTGTTTCGCCGAGGCCCTCAAGCCCGATTTCAAGACCTACGCGCAGCAGGTCGTGAAAAACTCCCAGGCCCTCGCCAAGGCGTTCGTCGCCCGCGGCTACAAGCTCGTCTCCGGTGGCACCGACAACCACCTCTTCATGATCGATCTTCGCCACAACCTCCCCGAACTGACCGCGAAGAAAGCCCAGGAGACCCTCGATCTCGCGCACATCACGCTCAACAAAAACACCGTGCCCTTCGAGACCCGCTCGCCTTTCCAGGCTTCCGGTCTCCGCATCGGCACGCCGGCGATCACTTCGCGTGGTTTGGTTGAATCCGACATGGACGAAATCGCGACCGCCATCGACACCGTTCTCAAGGCCATCGGCACCGACGGCGAAACCGCCGCCCTCGCCTCCGCCAAGGAGCGCGCCGCCAAACTCGCCGCCAAATACCCGCTGCCCTACAAGCTCTGAGTATAAACCTCAACGACCGCTCACGCTCTTGAGCGTCATCACAAGCCCGCCTCGCATGCCCGAGGCGGGCTTTTTTTTCGAAAAACAACCTCGCGCCACCACCCGCGTGCAACATGCTTGCAGCTTGGAAGTTGTGACTATGAAGCCCCACCTCACCTCCGGGAAAAAAATCATGCGCCGGCAGTTGGGGTTGGTCATCGTGCTGCTCGCCGGCTTCGCCGCCTCGTTGATATTGTATCGGTTTGCCCACTACACCGAGCAACGCCGTATAGAAAACGAATTTTTCCGCCGCGCAGCCGTCCGCCACGCCCTCATCAGCGAGAGTATCCACGGTTACGAAGAGTGCCTGTATAACCTGCGCAATCTCTTCGCCAGTTCCGACGATGTCACCCCGTCCGAGTTTCTGGCCACGGCCCGCGACATCCGCGCCCGCCATCAGGGCATCCAGGCGCTTCAATGGGTTCCGGTCGTTCCCGATTCCCGCCGGGCCGAGGTCGAAGCCTGGGGCCGGCGTGAGATCGTCCCTTATTACGCCTTCACCGAACGCAACGCCGACGGCCAGCTCGTGCCGGCCTCACGCCGGCCGGTGTATAATCCGATTCTTTATACGGAGCCGCTCGAAGGCAACGAACCCGCCCTCGGTTTTGACCTCACCGTCGGCCCTTCGCGCAGCGACTTGGATCGCAGTCTGAAAACCCGCGGATTCGTCATGACGCGGAAGATCCGCCTCGTGCAGGAAAACTCCGGCGCGAAGCGTTTCGGAATCATCATGGCCTGTCCGGTTTTCCAGTCGGTGCGTGGTGCCGACCAACTGGTCGGCTACGTCCAGATTGTATTCAAAATTGATGACATGCTGGGGCAGTCCTGGATCAGTTATCCGGCCTACGCGCTCGATGCCCTGATTTTGGACATCACCCATACGGATGAACCGGACCCTTTTCTCTTCAGCCGCCGTGCAGTTCGCGATCCCGACAATCACGCGCTGCAAAGCCTCGCCGATCTGCCTCCGGGCATCATGCACTCCGATCAGCTTAGCATCGGCGGACGCACTTGGAACTGTTATTACACCCCCACAAACGGCTGGATTGACAGTCAGATCAGCGCCACACCTCGCATAGTTTTCGCGGGCAGCCTGATCTTCACGCTCGTGCTCGGCGCTTATTTTCTGAGCGTGCGCCGTCGCGCCGAACTGGTCGAACATCAGGTCGGAGAACGCACCGCCGAATTGCGCCACACACAGGGACTGCTCGAAGCCGACATCGGCAAACGTCAGGCAACCGAGGCCGAGTTGCGCGAAAGCCGCCGTCAGCTCGACAGCCTGCTCGGACAGATGCCCGGCATGGCTTATCGCTATCTCCATCAAAAACCGTGCTCCGCCACGTTCATCAGCCGCGGATCAATCGAGATCATCGGCTACACCCCGCATGATTTCACCTCCGGGAAAATTTGTTTCGACGACTTGATCTTGGTCGAAGACCACGAGAACCATCGTGCGCTGGTCGACAACGCCTTGGCGCACCAGGCCGCCTACGAAAGCGAATACCGGCTTCGGGACAAAGACGGCCAAATCAAATGGGTGCTCGACCGTGGCCAGGGCATTTACTCCAGCGAAGGCCAGCTGTTGTTCATCGAAGGTCTCGCGATCGACATCACCGGCCGCAAACAGGCCGAAGCCGACCGGAGCGCCTTGGACCGCAAGCTCCTCGAATCTCAAAAACTGGAAAGCCTGGGTGTCCTCGCGGGCGGCATCGCGCACGATTTCAACAATCTGCTCACGACGATTGTCGGCCACGCCAGCATTCTCCGGCTCGATCTTCCCCGCCAGACCGCGGTTCAGGAACACCTCGAACAAATTGAATGCGGTGCGCAACGTGCCGGCGAACTGTGCCAGCAGATGCTCGCCTACGCGGGTCGCGGACGGTTCCTCGTGGAGCGCGCCAGCCTTGAGAAACTCGTGCGCGACACGACTCCCCTCCTCGAGCACTCGATCAGCAAGCGGGCCAGCCTTCATTTCGAATTCCGCCCCGGCGTGCCCGACGTCGAAGTCGATGCCACGCAGATCCGCCAGATCATCATGAATCTCGTGGTCAATGCCTCCGACGCGATCGGCGATCACGATGGTTTCATCACCGTCGAAACCTGCACGATGCGCCGCACCGACCCCCAGGTTGCCCATGCCGTGCTCGCGCCTCCGCCGGGGACCGGCGACTTCGCCGGCCTGCGCGTTCGCGATACCGGCACCGGGATGAGTGCCGAAACCATCAGCAAAATTTTCGACCCGTTCTTCACCACCAAATTTGCCGGCCGCGGACTCGGCCTGGCCGCCGTGCTCGGCATCGTGCGCAGCCATCAAGGCAGCCTCCTCGTCACCAGCACGCCCGGAGCCGGCTCCACGTTCACCTTGCTGCTACCGGTGGCTTCCTCGCCGCAAGTCGTCCGCGAAAGCCGGCAGCCGTTCGAAGCCCGCGCACATCCGCTCGCCGGCACAGTGTTGCTCATCGACGATGAAACCGGTGTCCGCGCGGTGGCCGAACAGATGTTTCGCACCTTTGGACTCAAGACCCTCACCGCCGCCGACGGCATCGAAGGCATCGAATTATTCAAAGCCCACCAATCCGATGTCGCGCTCGTCCTGCTCGACCTGACCATGCCTCGTCTGAGCGGCGTCGATACCTTGCGGGCACTACGAGTGCTCGCCCCGCAACTCCCCGTCATCCTCATGAGCGGCTACAACGAAAGCGCCGTGCCCGAACTCGGGACGGATGACCGCGTGAGCTTCCTGCAAAAGCCGTTCTCGCTTCAGGCCCTGCGAAAACAAATCAGCAAGATGCTGGGCTGAGCGCCTGAACGCGCCGCCGGATATTAGGTAACTCGGCGGGCGTCATTAGCCATTCCGGCGATTCGACCATCGGGGCCATTCGCGCCTTGGCTCTGCCGCTCCAAATGGTTTGCCTGTCGCCTTCGTGTCCACCACCGAGCCCAACCAGCCCAAACGCGCCCTGTCCCTCGGCGTGATCTTCCTCACGCTCTACATCGATCTGGTGGGCTTCTCGATCATCTTCCCGCTCGGGCCCGACCTGCTCAAACACTACCTCGCCGTCGACGGCCAGGCCGGACTGCTCGGCTGGTTCCTCGGGCACATCAACGCAGTCGCTAGTCATCTGGGTAACGAAACCCACCTCCCCGAGGTGCTGTTTGGCGGCGTCATCAGCTCCCTGTTTTCGATCCTGCAATTCATCTTTGCACCGTTCTGGGGCACGCTCTCCGATAAACGCGGACGCCGTCCGATCTTGCTGCTCACCGTCGCCGGCACCGCGCTCAGTTATCTGCTCTGGGTCGTCAGCGGTTCCTTCTGGCTCTTCCTCGTCGCCCGTCTCGTGGCCGGCGCATTCGGCGGCAATCTTTCCGTCGCCACCGCCGCCGTGGCCGATGTCACCACGCGCGCCGAACGCTCCAAAGCGATGGGCATCGTCGGCGCCGCGTTCGGCCTCGGCCTCGTCACCGGCCCGATGATCGGCGCCTTCACCGCGCACATCAACTTGCTCGAAATTTTCCCGCGCGCAGGACTCGCCGCGTGGGGCATCAATCCGTTCTCGGTCCCCGCGCTGCTCTCACTCGCGATGAGTGTGGTCAACCTCGTGTGGATTTATCGCCGCTTCAACGAGACCCGCCCGCCGGAAATGCGCATCGTCCCCGTCGAGACGCGCCTGCGCAATCCGCTCCGCGCCATTCTGAATCTCTCCGACGCTCGTATTCGCGGCGTCAATCTGGTCGCGTTCGTTTACTCGATCGCCTTCGTCGCGATGGAAGCATCCTTGGTTTTCCTCAGCGCCGAACGCTTCGGCTACACCGCGAAACAAAACGGTCTGCTCATGGGTTTCCTCGGCGTGTGTTCGATCATCACGCAGGGCTATATCGTGCGAAAGATGCTGGTGAGCACGCCCGAGACCCGCGTGCTCGGCATGGGATTGGTCGCTTCATGCATCGGCCTCCTGTTGATCGGTTTCGCGCCCGCGCCCGCGTGGCTCTACGCGGGCGTCGGCTTGCTCGCACTCGGCTCGGGCCTGGTCAATCCCTCCACCAGCGGACTCATCTCGCTCTACGCCGGAGCCAACGAACAAGGCCGCGTGCTCGGCATTTTTCGCTCACTGGGTTCACTCTCCCGCGCGATCACGCCCATCACCGCCGGCATCGTTTTCTGGACGCTCGGCGCGAAGGCCGTGTTCATCGGTGCCGCCGTGCTGGCTGCGGGCGCCTGGATCGCCGGCACCCGCCTGCCCCAGCCGGAAAAATAATCTCCGGCCGGGTTGAGGGCTCAACCCACCGCTTTGCGCAGCACGAATGCCGCCGCGCCATCGTGACCGTCCACCCAGGGCTGGCTGATACGCTGCGCCTCCAGCGTGAAACGGCCGCGGGTCTTTTCCAAAAACGTGCTGATCACGTCCATGTTTTCTTCGGTATCGAGACTGCACGTCGAATAAACCAGTCGCCCGCCCGGCACCACCAGGCGTGCCGCCGCGCTCAACAAATCACCTTGCTGGCGCGCGTGCTTGGCGAAGTCCGAAACTTGCAAACGCCATTTCACATCCACGCGATGGCGCATTACTCCGGTGTTGGAGCAGGGCACATCGAGGAGCACCGCATCGTAGGCTTTCGGCAGATTGCATTCCTCCAGAACCCCCAGGCGTTCGATCTGCAATAAATCAGCCTGCACCAGCGCGACATCGATCTTCGCGCGCGACAGATTTTGCTTAAGGCGATCGATACGCGGGCTCGGCAGATCCACCGCCACCACGCGTCCCGAGCCCATGAGATCGGCGATCGCGAGGCTCTTACCACCGGGCGCGGCGCACGCATCGAGCACCGCTTCGCCCGTCTTCGGGGCCAGCAGGTCGATCGCGTGGCGCGTCGCCGGATCCTGCAAGAACAACGTTCCGTCGTTCACCAGGGTTTCCACGCGTGCCCACGAACCGGACTTCACTTCATAAAACCCTTTCCACGGAGTCGCCACGAACAGCGCCGCGTCTTCACCGGCTGGCGCACCTTCGGCCCGCCAACGCGCATACACAGGCGCAGGCTTTTGATTCCATTCCAACAATTCGCGCGCACCCGCCGCACCAAACTGCGCGAGCCAGCGGCGCACCAGCCACTCGGGGTGCGAATAATAATTCGCGAGTTCCGTCGCACCCGCCAGCGCCGCCGGCACGGTCTGCGCATCGAGCGCCGCGGATATCTTGCGCACGACGGCGTTGACCATCTTGGCTTCCGGCTGGCTTGCCAGCGTCTTGGTTTGCTCGACCGCATGATGAACCACGCGCGCCGTGTGGCCGTCGTTGCCGCCTTCGATCAGCTCATAACCTGCGATCAACAGAATCGCTTTCACCGCCGTGCGGGGCGGACGGGCCAGCATCGGGGTAAAAATCGCTTCGATCCGCCCCAGATTACGCACCGCGCCGAACAACAAATGCTGGCAGCGACCGCGCTCGGCGCGCCCCAGGGAGCGCGGCAAACTGTCGAGCAGCACGTCGACACGCTCGTTATTTTCGAGCCAGCGCACCAGCAATTCGACGGCGAGGGCCCAGGCATCGACCGATAGGCCTGGCTTGAAAGGTTTTGTCATAACGCCCCACGCTCAAGGCGTGCGCCCCGCTTGCAAGCCCGAACCCTTCCGTCTCGTTTGCGTTATCACCGGTGTTTTGCAGAGTTGGGAACCTCGGGAATAATCCGTCGTCTCCTTGCTCTCACCTCATATGAAATGGCCCGCCCTACTCCTCTGCTTCCCGCTCGTCGCAGCCTCCTACCTTTTTTCTCAAGCACCTATGAAAACCACTTCGCCCGCCGCCAGCTCCGATCTCGATTGCACGTCCGCCTGCGGACTCCCCTCCAAGGTCATCATCGATATGTCCAAGGCCAAGGTGCAGCGCACCGATGCCGAGTGGAAAAAAATCCTCACCCCCATCCAATTCAAGGTCGCCCGCCAGCAAGGCACCGAGCCGCCATTTCAAAACGAGTATTATAATCACCACGCCGACGGCGTGTATTTTTCCGTGTGCAGCGAGACCCCGCTCTTCGACAGCAAGGACAAGTTCGAGAGCGGCACCGGCTGGCCCAGTTTCACCAAGCCGATCGAACCGCTCTTCATCGTTGAGCAAACCGACACCAACTACGGCATGAGTCGCACCGAGGTCCACGTCGCCAATGACGGCGCGCACCTCGGCCATGTGTTCAGCGACGGTCCGGCGCCGACCTACAAACGCTACTGCATCAACTCCGCCTCGCTCCGCTTCATGCCGCGCAAGGAATACGACGAATGGGTCGCCAAACAAAAGACCGCCTCCGCCCCCGCACCGTCACCCACCTCTTAACCAGAAGACCACCATGTCGCCCCGCATTCTCTTTTCCCTCGCCGCTCTCGGGCTGGCCGCGTTGCCCGCCCTCGCCCGCGCCGATTCGCTGGTGCTGGGCGGCGGCTGCTTCTGGTGCACTGAAGCCGCCTACGAAATCAAACTCGGCGTGACAGCCGTCACCAGCGGTTATGCAGGCGGCTTCACCGAAAATCCGACTTACAAGCAAATCGGCCACGAACACACCGGTCACGCCGAGGTGATCAAAATCGACTACGATCCGGCCAAGATCACGCTCGCCGAGCTGCTGGCCTTTTTCTGGAAAGTCCACAATCCGACCCAAGTCGGCGGACAGGGTAACGATCAGGGCCCACAATACCGTTCGATCATCCTCTATGCCGACGAGGCCCAAAAGGCCGCCGCCGAGAAATCGCGCGACGAAGCAGCCAAGACGTTCTCCAAACCCATCACGACCGAGATCGTGCCGCTCAAAAAATTCTGGCCCGCCGAGGATTATCACCAAGACTATTTCGCCAAAAATCCCAACGACGGTTACTGCGTTTACGTCATCAAACCCAAAATCGATAAATTGCAAAAGGGGCTCGGCCCCAAGCACTGACCGGCCGGCCACGCGACCAGTCCGTCGCAACCAGCGACAAAGCCCGTTCTCCTGAGCGGGCTTTGTCGTTTACACACCTCGGTTACCTGCAAACCCGTTGGTTGACATAACCGCCTTGGATGCGTTCAACTCACCAATTCACGACTCGAATAACCCATTTATGAACTCGGAAGCCGTCTCTGCGCTCATCGCTAAAAATCCCTCCCTTAAGGCATCCAAAGCCCAACTCGAAGCCATGGAACCCGGTTCCTACGGTATCCATCGCAGTTGGGGTTTCGGCCAGATCAAGTCCTACGATGAAGCTTCCCAGAAGCTCATCATCGACTTCACTGGTAAGAAGGCCCACCCGATGGACCCTGCGTTCTGTATCGGCACGCTGCAGATTCTCCCTGCCAACCACCTGCTGGTTCGCAAGCAGACCGAACCCGAGGTCATCAACAAGCTGATCGCCAACGACCCGGCCCAGCTCCTCGTCGAAGGTCTTCAGTCCTACCCCAACAACGCCGCCACCGCGATCGAGATCGAGATCACGCTCGCCCAGGTCCTCGGCGAAGAAAAATTCAAAAAATGGTGGTCCACCGCCAAGAAGGCCATCGCCAAGGACCCGCGCATCGCCGTCCCTGCCAAGAAGACCGAGTGCTACATTCTCCGCGAGACCCCCGTCTCCGCTGAAGACGAAATCATCGAACAATTTAACGGCACCCGTTCCGCCCGCCGCCGTATTGCCCTCGCCGAAGACCTCGTGGCCGCCTCCGGCTCCAAGGAAGTCAAAGGTGACCTCAATGCCATCCTCACCGGTCTCTCCGAGTCCGTGAAGGACTCCAACCAGCTCGACGCCGCCGAGCGTCTCTACGGTGCTTTCATCCGCGACGCCCTCGCCAAGCAGGTCGGCGTTGACCCCGCCACCCTGGCCCCTTCGCAAGCCGAGCTCATCGCCAACGTCCGCGACCTCGTGGATATTGCCGAAAAGATCCCCGTCCAATTTCAGGGCCGCTTCCTCGACCTCGTCAAGGACACGCACCCGATCGAATACCGCGACGCCGCCTTCACGCTGCTCAAGACGAGCCAGGGCAAGTTCACCACCGAATGCATCAACTTCCTCGTTGAGAACGGCCACTCCGACGAGCTCGCCACCGCCCTCAAGCGCTGGCAGATCGAGCAGAACCTGCGCGCCCCCGTCCTTCTTTGGATCGTCAAGAACCGCCACTCGAAGAAATTCGCCAAGCTGCTCAACGACCTGATCACCCCCCGCTTGTTGAGCGCGATCTTCTTCGCGATCGACTACGAGGCGCTTCAGGCCGCCAGCGCCCGTCGTATTCCGCTCGGCGACATCCTCTCCGAGGACACCGACCTCATCGCCGACCTCCTCTCCACCGCCGATCCTGAGACCGCCCGCGACCTCGCGAACGCCCTCATGCTCAACCAGGGTTTCGAGGAGCTCACGAAGAAGTCCCTGCTCGCCCGCTTCATCAAGATTTTCCCCGGCATCCAGTCGATCGTCGCCAAGGACGCCGAGTCCAACGAGGAACAGCTCCTCGTCTCCCGCGACAGCTACGAGACCAAGCGCGTCGAATACGAGACGATCGTCTCCAAGAAGATCCCGGAAAACTCCAAGGCCATCGCGACCGCTCGCGAACACGGCGACTTGAAGGAAAACTCCGAATACAAGATGGCCAAGCAGGATCAAAGCATCCTCATGGCGCAGAAGTCGCAGCTCGAAAAGGAACTCAGCCGCGCGCGTATCACCGACTTCAAGGAGGCCACCTCCGAGCAGGTCAGCGTGGGCAGCATCGTCGAAGTCACCGTCGGCGCCGGCAAAGCCGCCAAATACACGCTCCTCGGTGCGTGGGACAGCGTTCCGGAGAAAAACATCCTCTCCTACAAGACACCGCTCGGCCTTGCCCTCCTCGGCAAAAAATCCGGCGACAGCGTGAAGGTCAAAATCGGCACGTCCGAGGAAACCTACACCATCAAGTCCATCGGTCGTTACATCGAAACCCTCTAAGGTTTTCGATTGGTTCGCTAAAAAAGGCCGCCTTTTAACAGGCGGCCTTTTTTGTGCCCGGTCTCCGCGTTCGCTTACAACGCCAGCCCGGGCTCGATTCCGAGCGAAGCCAGCGCGTGCACGTGCGGATCCACCCACGCGGCAAACGCGATCATCCCCGCATTGTCACCGGTGTGCCTGGGCTGCGCCGCGAGCAACGGAATCCCGTCCTCCTTCGCCACGCGTCCCAAAGCCGCGCGCAGCGTCTGGTTGTTGGCCACGCCACCCGACAATCCCAGGCTGCGGAATCGCTCGCGCTCCAACGCAATCGTGGTCTTGCGCACCAACGCATCAACCACCGCCTGCTGATAACTCGCGCACAAATCATCCATGCGCTCTGCGATTTCAGCGGGCGTCATTTTTTCCAGCTGATAGCGCAGGCTCGTTTTTAAACCCGAAAAACTAAAATCAAGATCTGCCCGCGGACCGATGCCGCGCGGAAACGCATAAGCCTCCCGATTCCCCTGGAGCGCACGTTGCTCGATCAACGGCCCGCCCGGATAACCGAGCCCAAGCAACTTGGCTCCTTTGTCCAGCGCCTCGCCCGCCGCATCATCTTTGGTCGACGAGATGACGGTGATGCGTCGTGAGCGATCAAGCATGAAGAGCAAGGTGTTGCCGCCCGACACCACCAAGCCGAGATGTGGCAGCAGTTGCTCAAACCGCGCATCAAACTCCGCCGGCGCCTCCGCATGCATCGCGATGAAAGGCGAAAACACATGCCCCCGCAGATGGTTCACTCCCACCAACGGCACCCGCCAGGCCAGGGCCAATGACTTGGCCGACGCGACGCCAATGGCCAGACAACCGGCCAGTCCCGGCCCATGTGTAACCGCCACGCGATCAATACCGGCGAATCCGTGCGACTCGCGCACACGCTCAAGCAACGGCCCCAAATTCCGCAGATGCTCGCGCGTGGCCAGGTCGGGCACTACGCCGCCATAACGACCATGCAAAGCGATCTGGCTGTGAATCCACTCGCCGGTGATTCCCGTTGCGGGATCAAACAACGCGAGAGCCGTCTCATCGCAGGAACTCTCAATCGCCAGAATCATGGCTGCTTTGCAGCGACCGGACCGGTCACTGAACGATTTGCACGCGTCTCCAAAATCAATGCCGCTTGCAACACCGACACCGCCGCCTCGAGTTGCCGGTCGGGAGTCGGATCCAGGTTAAAGCGCTCTTTGAATTCCGCGGCGTCGGACACGTCGTCGCGCCAGCGTTGCAGACGCACGTTCTCATCCTCTTCGGCCGACATCACCACCTCGACATCGGGGGAAACGCCTTTCTCGTGAATCGTCACTCCGCTAGGCGTGTAATAACGCGCCGTCGTCAGGCGCAGTCCCTCACCCTCGCGCAACGGCAGGATCGATTGCACGGAGCCTTTGCCAAACGAACGCTCACCAATGATGACGGCGCGACGCGTATCCTTGAGTGCGCCCGAAACGATCTCGGCCGCACTGGCGCTGCCCGCGTTGATAATAACGGCAACCGGGATAGTGAGGCGCGGTTCGGGAGCGGCGGCCCGGTATTCGTCGCGATCTTCTTTTTTGCGACCCTGCGTATAAACGATGAGCTCACCCTTGTTGAAAAACGGCTCGGCCACCTCGACGGCGGAGTTGAGCAAACCGCCGGGATTGTCGCGCAGGTCGATAATGAGTCCGCGCATATTCTGACCGTTGAGCGTGTTGAGTGCCTCGATAAATTCTTCGCCCGTGCGTTCGGAAAATTGGGTGATCTGCACATAGCCGATGCCATCCGGGCGCATCCGCACGTCGCGCACACTTTCCACTTTGATGCGCTCACGTTTGACGGTGACCTCGAACTCTTTCCCGTTCGATGGGCGGGTGAAACCGATCGTGACTTTGGTGCCCGGCTTGCCACGCAACCGTCCGACCGTTTCGTCGAGCGTGGGTTTATCGAGCTTGGTGCCATCGATGCTCGCGATGATGTCACCGCGCAACATGCCCGCCCGCGCACCGGGCGTGCCCGGCAGCGGAGCGATCACCACGATGTTACCCTTGCGCAATTCGACCTGCACGCCGATGCCGCCAAACTCGCTGCTGATCTCCTCCTCCAGCGTTTTATAGTCGCGCGCATTCATGTATTCAGAATGCGGATCCAGCGAACCCACGATGCCTCGCAGCGCCGCCTCGGTCAGCTTGGGCAAATCGGCCTGGGTGCCATCGACGTAATTCTCATTCACAACCTTGAGAACTTCGCGCACGTAGCGTGTCGATTTCTCCAAGTCGCGATTCGGCCACCAACCCCACGCCGCAGCCGTGCGCGCCACGCCCACGGAGAGCACGACACCGAGGACTACGCCGGAGGCGATAACGAGAATGCGTTTGAGCATCTGGGGCACTGTGGCCAACTCATCGCTTTTGTAAATGGGATCATCGTCCACACTTTCACCTGAGTTCACCGCCGCTTTCCTGACCCGTGCCGGCGCAAACGGCACACTGACGTTTGCCGACTTCATGGATCTGGCGCTGTTTCACCCGCAATTGGGCTACTATCGCCAAAACAAGGCACGCGTCGGCTACGCCCGCGGCACCGATTTTTATACCGCGACCACTTCAGGCGCTGTTTTTGGCGAGATGGTCACTGCGGCCTGCGTCAACTTGCTCGGTGGCGAAACCGAGGCCAAAAACCACTCCTTCGTCGAAATCGGCGCCGAGCCCGGCGGCGGCGTGCTTGCGGGAGTAACGCATCCGTTTGCATCCGCCCGCACGATCCGCATCGGTGAACCACTGGAACTTGGCGGCCGCTGCATCGTGTTCTCCAACGAACTGTTCGATGCGCAACCGCTCCGGCGTTTTGTCTGCCGTGGAGACGCCTGGCGCGAACTCGGTGTCCGCCTTCACGACGGCGTGTTGCAAGAAGTGGAGCTCACCGAAACATCCGAGCCTTGGCTGCCAGCGGATGCCGGAGAGGGTTATATTTTTGATGCACCGCGCGCAGCCGCGACGCTCGCCGATACCCTCGCCGTCCAGCCGTGGAGCGGATTGTTTGTAGCATTCGATTACGGAAAATCCCTCGTCGAACTGGCCACCGCCACCCCAGCCGGCACGGCGCGGGCGTATTTTCAGCATACGCAATCCAACGAATTACTCGCCCGTCCCGGAGAGCAGGATCTCACCGGACATGTGTGTTGGGATTGGCTGGCCGATTCACTCAATCGCGCGGGATTCCACGGCACCACCGTGGAATCCCAGGAGTCGTTCTTCATTCATCACGCCGGCAACTTCCTCGCACCGGCGATGGCCGCCGAGGCTTCACGCGTAAGTCCCCGCAAACTCGCGTTGATGCAACTGCTCCACCCATCACACATGGGACAAAAATTCCAGGTCCTGCATGCTCGCCGGGAAAAGTCCTAACTTTGCCCTTGCTTCGGGCCGGAGCCGACTTTTATCTCTGACCCTTTAACAACCTTTTATATGGCCAGAATCTGCGCAATCACAGGCAAACGTCCCACCAAGGGCTCCATCATTCACCGCAAGGGTCAGTCCAAGAAGAGCGGCGGCATCGGCACGCACATCACGACGATCACCAAGCGCAAGTTCCGTCCGAACCTGCAGAAGATCCGCATCCGCACCGCCAACGGCGGCACGAAGCGCGTCCTCGTCTCGGTCAAGGCCATCAAGGCCGGTCTCGTCGAGAAGGTCTAAAGCCTCTTCAACGGATCCCGTATCCTTTTAAAAAACCGCGACCTTCAGGGGTCGCGATTTTTTTGCGTCTGTTGCCATCGTCCCGTCACGCCGGACCACCGACCTGAGACGCTGAATCGTCGTAAACTTTCAGCTACAGCTACGCCTGATCCTAAGCGTAAAAAAAGCGGCCCACCCGTGAAGGTGGAGCCGCTTCGCTTAAAAGAACCGGCTGACTCGTGATGAGTCGGCCAGTCCCGCAGACAGGATCGGTTTTTAGGCGGTCGGGACGGTCTGGATCGTCTTGAGGATGCGGGACGCGATCTCGTAGGGGTTACCCGCGGAGTTCGGACGGCGATCCTCGAGGTAACCCTTGTAGCCCGCGTTAACGAAGCTGTGCGGCACGCGCACCGAAGCGCCACGGTCAGCGAGGCCGTAGGAGAACTTATCGATCGACTGGGTCTCGTGAAGACCGGTGAGGCGGAGGTGGTTGTCGGGGCCGTAAACCGCGATGTGCTCAGCGCAATATTTGCTGAACGCGGCCATGAGCTTCTCGAAGTAGTCTTTGCCACCGACTTCGCGCATGAACTTCGTGGAGAAGTTGGCGTGCATACCGGAACCGTTCCAATCGAGGGCCTGCTGGTAGGCGCCGAGGATCGGTTTGCAGTGGAATTCGACGTCGATCTGATATTTTTCGCAGAGACGGAGGAGGATGTAGCGGGCGACCCAAACCTCGTCGGCGGCTTTCTTGGAGCCCTTGCCGAAGATCTGGAATTCCCACTGGCCCTTGGCCACTTCGGCGTTGATGCCTTCGTGGTTGATGCCGGCGTCCAAGCAGAGGTCGAGGTGCTCTTCGACGATCTGGCGGGCGACGTCGCCCACGTTCTTGTAACCCACGCCCGTGTAGTAAGGGCCCTGGGGAGCGGGATAGCCACCCTCGGGAAAGCCGAGAGGACGACCGTCCTGATAAAGGAAATATTCCTGCTCGAAGCCGAACCATGTGTCGGCGTCGTCCACGATCGTGGCGCGGGAATTGGAGATATGCGGGGTCTTTCCGTCCGGCATCATGACTTCGCACATCACGAGGGCACCGTTCTTACGGGTGCTGTCGGGATAGACGGCTACGGGCTTCAGCACGCAGTCGGAACTGCGGCCCTCGGCCTGCTGCGTCGAGCTGCCGTCGAAGCCCCAAAGGGGAAGTTCTTCGAGCTTGGGAAAGCTGGCGAATTCCTTGATCTGGGTCTTGCTGCGGAGGCTGGCAACGGGCTTGTAGCCGTCGAGCCAGATGTATTCCAATTTGTATTTGGCCATGAGTAGGTAGTTTGTGCGGGTCTGGAAATGCGGTATCTGGAAGGCGGTGATTTGATAATAATGCCCAGCCCGAAACCGTAGTCTTGCATGAGCACCTGTCATGCCACTGGCAATCGGAAGTTGGACTATGGATGAATTTTTTTCACCCCAAATACCCCGCAACCCCGAGCTCACTCTTGCCAGAAGGGGCCGCCGGAGGAATGGTCCCTGAACACCAATGCATGAGGTCAAAGACACCGCCCGCGCCCTAGTCCGCATTGGCTACGACGGACGCGTCCACAAGAGCTTTCGCGGACACCAAGCCAAAGAGCGCTTCGACAATGAAGTGCTTGTCCTTAAGCATCTTGAAAAACATGGCTGCACGTTCGTCCCCCGGCTTTTGGAGTGCGATCCAGCGACCTTGAAAATCGTGACTGACAACTGCGGAACTCGCGTTGATCACATTAGCGAGGAACGCGTTAAGGAGGTTTTCGCCGAATTAGAGCCATTCGGCGTGCGCCATGACGATGCATTCATGCGCAACATCACCTACCGGAACACCGACGGCCGGTTCTGCATTATCGATTTCGAATTCGCGACGTTGCTTGATGGCAGCAACCACCCGCCCATGCCCGGTGAAGGCAACCGTGGTTAATTTCGCCCACTCCCCTTCTCTTTTTATTTAGATTTAGACACGATGGTCCCTCCCCGCTCCCCGGACGACTCCAGTCCCATTCCCTTTATCCATTGGTCCGGCATGACTCATGTCGGACGAGTTCGCGCCAATAACGAAGATTCGTTTCTGGGCGTGACCGTCAATGGCCGCGAAGTCAGCTATCTGGGCAAAATTGGCGAGTCCTCGCTCTCGGAAGCGGACTTCGTTTTTGCCGTGAGCGATGGCATGGGCGGCGCCAAATCAGGTGAATTCGCGAGCCGTATCGCCCTCGATAAGATCACCAAGCTCCTGCCCAAGGGCTTTCGCCTCTCGGCCCACGGCATGGCCAGTGGTTTCTCCGATCTGCTCGAGGAACTGATCGCCTCCATTCACCACGAGTTGATCAAGCTCGGCTCATCCTACGAGGAATGCGCGGGCATGGGCGCGACGCTCAGCTTGTGCTGGTTCACGCCGCAATGGATGTATTTTGCGCACATCGGCGACAGTCGCATCTACTATCTGCCCAAGGACGGCGGCATCACTCAAATCAGCCACGACCACAGCCAAGTCGGCTGGATGCGCCGCGCCGGCCAGCTCAACGAGCGTGAGGCCCGCAACCACCCCCGGCGCAATGCCCTTCAACAAGCCCTTGGCGCGGGCAACCAATTCATCGATCCCCATCTCGGCGCCGTTGGATACCGTCCCGGCGACCGGTTTGTGATCTGCTCCGACGGTCTGGTCGAAGGCCTTTGGAATCACAACATCGAGGAACTCGTTCGCTCGCCGGAAGCCGCCGTCGCCAGCCACGAACCCGCCCGCCGCCTCGTCGAGCAAGCGGTGGAAAACTCCGGCGCCGACAACACCACCGCAGTCGTTATCGAGATTCGCGAGACCGCCGTGCCATGACGCGTCTTTTCGTTTACGGCACGCTCAAGCGTGGTTGCAAAAACCACCACCACATCGCCGGCCAAACCTACCTCGGCGAGGCCCGCACTGCCGGCGGCTATCGCCTCTATGACCTTGGCGATTACCCGGGGATGGTCGCCGCTCCCGATGATCGTGACGGAGTGACGGGCGAACTCTGGGAAGTCGATGATCGCGCGCTCACCCACCTTGATGACTTCGAGGGCGTGAACGAAGGACTCTATCTGCGTGCGCCCATCAATCTCGTGAACACAACCGCATCCGAAACTGCGTCTGCGCACACTTATCTTTACGCACGCGCCACCGCGGGTTGTGCCGTAATCGGCACGACGTGGACCGAATAAAAAACCGCGGCCCCGGCAGCTGCGGTTACTCCTTCAGCGATTTTTTAGGCGCACGGGCGACCTTCACGAATTTCACACGAAACAGATCTTCCAACGTCTCGCGCACATCAGCGGGAATCTTGGCCACGAGGGCATCCAGCGAAGGTAGGTTTTTCTTTTCCGCAGCGGCTTCCGCCGCAGCCTCCGACAACTCGCGAGCCGCTTTCGACGACAGGGTTTCTCCCCGCTCCACCACCTCAGCGCGTATGGCCGACTCGGCCGATTCATCCGGCCACACCGGACCGTCTTCGTCAAATGAGGGTGCCCCCGTTTGCCCGGCCGTTGCCGCCGCGGCCGCAATCGCCGCCACCTCGACCGCGGCCATATTTGCCTGCGTCACTTCGCCGCTGTCTTCATCCGGAGCATCGGGATCACCCGCGGTTTCGATCAGGGGTTGCGCGGCGCGACTCACCTCGATGGCCAGCACCAGTCGCGATTCCAACCGGTCAATCAGTCCTTTTTTTTTTCGCTGTCGGCCACGGGCGCCTCTTCGGCGAGCGCGGCGAGTTCTTTGATGAGCGAATCAATCGCCCGCGAGCGGCTCGCATCGACCGCCTTCAACAGCGTTACTTCAAAATTGATCTTCTCAGCGAGTCCCAGCTTCACGCCGCCTTCACCTTCACGCAGGCCGTCGAGGAGTCGTGTGAGCTGCTCCGTCGTCATGGAAACTCCGCCGAGCTTGTCGCTGCGGCCGCCTTTGGAAATCGCATCCAGCAATGCCTGGCGCACCAGCGCCTGCATGTCGGTGAGCAAGCGCACCAGATCACGGCCGCTTTCATCGCACTCATCGACAATCGCGATGATCTTCTGGTGATCTCCCGCCGCGACGGCTCCCGCCAGCGCGGTGATTTTTTCGCCGGCCACGAGGCCGTAAACATCCAGCACGTCGGGCTCGGAAATCTCCGTGCCGCAGAACGAAATCATCTGGTCAAAAATCGACTGCGCATCACGCATGCCGCCATCGGCCATACGGGCGATGCAGGCCAGCGCCTCGGGCGTGACCTTGATCTTTTCCTCGTCGGCGATCGTTTGCAGACGGCCCACGATCAGCTCGGCCGGGATCGGCTTCAGGTCGAAGCGCTGGCAGCGCGACAAAATAGTCGGCAACACCTTCTGCACATCGGTGGTCGCAAAAACGAATTTCACGTGCTCGGGCGGCTCTTCGAGGGTCTTCAACAAGGCGTTGAACGCCTGATTGGAGAGCATGTGCACCTCGTCGATGATGTAGATTTTGTATTTACCCTGCGTCGGCGCGTAACGCACGTCGTCGCGCAAATCACGGATTTGATCGACCGAGTTGTTCGACGCACCGTCTATTTCGATCACGTCCATCGAGGTGCCTTCGGTGATCGACTGCACGGCGGGATCCTTCGGATCGAAATCCGCTTTCGGGCCGTCGGTGCAATTCAAAGCCTTCGCAAAAATACGGGCGGTCGAGGTCTTGCCCGTGCCACGCGGCCCCACGAACAGATAGGCGTGCGCGATACGGTTGCGCGCGATGGCGTTCTTGAGCGTCCGCACCACGTGATCCTGCCCGACGACGTCGTTAAACGTCTGGGGGCGCCACTTGCGCGCGATGACTTGGTAGGACGAGGACACTGGGCGTTAGTGCAAAGCGGTTCGCCGCCGGTGCAACCGAAAACTCCACCGAAATTTCACGTTTTGCCGTCACGTTTGACTCGCCGTCGTGTCCGCGCTTCTTTCCACCCCTTCATTGATGGCCGACTTCCTCGACAATACCCCGCAAAAAGATCCGAAACGTGTTGAACGCGCCTACCTCGTGGGCGTGCAGACTTCCAAGATGGCGGCAGGCGAGGCCGAGGAACTCCTCAACGAGTTGCAGGAACTCGTCGAGAATCTCCACATCGGCATCGTCGGTCGCAATCTCGTCAACCTCCGCGCCCCCACGCCCGCCACGTTGATCGGCAGCGGCAAGACCGAGGAGATCATCGAAGCCGCCAAGTCGCTCAACTGTGACGTGATCGTCTTCGACGAAACCCTTTCTCCGGCTCAACAGCGCAACTGGGAAAAACTCTCCGGCATCGCCGTCATCGATCGTCAGGAAGTCATCTTGGATGTGTTCGCCGACCGCGCCCAAACCCGCGAAGCCGTCATTCAGGTCGCCTTGGCGCGCATGGAATATTCCCTGCCGCGCCTGACGCGTGCGTGGACGCATTTGTCCCGCCAGGGTGGCGGTGGCGGCGCCGGCATGGGTGGCGAAGGCGAAACCCAGCTCGAACAGGACCGCCGTCTCGTTAACGACCGCATCACCCGTCTCAAACGCGAACTCGTCGACGTGCGCAAACAACGCAGCGTGCAGCGTCACAAACGCCAGCGCGTCCCCGTCCCCACCTGCGCGATCGTCGGCTACACCAATGCCGGCAAATCATCGCTGCTCAACGCCCTCACCGGCGCCACCGTGCTCGCCGAGGACAAGCTTTTCGCCACGCTGGACCCCACCACCCGCCAGCTCCTCTTGCGCGGCAACCAGAAGCTCCTCGTCACCGACACCGTCGGTTTCATCCGCCGGCTGCCCCACGGTCTGGTCGAAGCCTTCAAAGCCACGCTCGAGGAAGCTCTTGTCGCCAACTTCCTGATACACGTGCTCGACGTGACCGCGCCCAATGTCGCCGCCCATCACGAGACCACCCTGTCGGTGCTCAAGGAGCTCGGTGCCGACAACAAGCGCATCCTCACCGTCTTCAACAAAGTGGACGCCGCCACCGAAGCGCAGATCAACACCGCCCATTTGCTTACCCCGGACGGCATCTTCATCAGTGCGCACACCGGCAAGGGTCTCGATACATTGATCGACCAGTGCCTCGAGCTCATCGCCGATTCCTTTGGTTCCCTTGAGCTCGTGATCCCGCACAGCCGCTATGACCTGATTGCACGCCTGCACGCGATCGGACACGTGCAAAGCGAGGAACAGGAAGAAGACCGCGTGCGCATGCACGTGCGTATTCCTCCGTCTCAGATCGCACCGTTTGCGGATTTCATCGCCTCCGACATTTCAGCCGCGCCCGCGAAGGCGCGGCCGTCGAAAGCGTCCCGCAAAAGCGCCGCGGCCGAATAAGCGCGCTTCAGGTGGAGCCGGCGAGTCCGCGGATCTCCGTCGTGCCGTCGAGACGTATCGACAGATCGATCGGCGAGCCGACTTGCACTGAACCGGGCGGGACTTGATAGGCCCAGACTTGGAAGTTTGTCAGGCGGGCTGCACCATAGATCGTCGAGAATGCGCCATCCACCGCGTCGAGTCCGCACGAGACCTTCACGCGACCGATGCGCGGCACGTTGTAACGCGCATCATAGGTAAACCAACGCCCGCCGATGTAGACTTCACTGTAAGCATGAAAATCCATCGGCGAACCCGGATCGAGATAGCCGATGTCAGGCAAGTGTCCGGTCACATAACGCGCCGGCAAATTCAGCGCGCGGCAAAGCGCGATCGTGGTATGCGCAAAATCGCGGCAGACCCCGTAGCCACGCTCAATCACCTCGAACGCGGAAATATCGGGCCGGCCCGAGCCGAATCGATATTCGATATTGGTGTGAAGCCAGTTGCTGATCGCATCGACCTGAGGAAGACCTGGCTCAAGCGAACCGAATTTCTGCCAGGCAAATTGCAGCAGTTTATCGGAATCGCAGTAACGACTCGGCAGCGTATAGCGCAACAGCTCGGGCGGCAGTTCCACCAAAGAAACCGGCTTGTAATGCCCGAGTTGGGCGAACTCCTGATTATCCGGCACCGACGGCACGCTGACGATCGCGTCATGACAGATCTCGTTCAGACCCGGCTGAAGCATAAATCGGTAAACGATGTTACCGTGGGAATCCTCGAATTCTTCGGCCGGCAGATTCTGCCCTAGCACCAATTTCTCTTCTTGAAGCGATTGGTGCGGGTCGCGCCGCGGCTTCAAGTTGAGCAACAAAGGCACCTCGACGGAGGTTTCGTAAGCAAGACTGCAGCCAACGCGGACTGTAAGATCATGAGGGACCAAGCTTTGAGTATTCATTACGGTAGTTTTAAAAATGGGAGAACGTGGTGTGCCCACGCACTGGCATGGAGGTGCCGCGAACGAAATGGTTCCATGAGTTAGCTTCACACATACGCCACGGAACCCCGTCCGAAAACACGCCACTATTTAATGCTAACACACCGCGCGTGCGGTCGGCATCCGGCGCCCGCCGGAGCAGCGCGGCGGAGATTCACCGCCGTTACCCTCAACTTTTTTCGCTCTCCTCCATGAAACTCCGTATCGTGCACCAAACCCGCTACCTTTATTCAAAAAAAGTGCATTTCGGCCCTCATCGGCTGGTGTTGCGTCCCCGTGAAGGACACGACCTGCGCGTCGAATCCATGAACGTTAAAATAGAACCCGCCGCCCACCTCACTTGGAGCCGCGACGTGTTCGGCAACTCCGTCGCCACCGTGGAATTCGAGAAGCCTTCGAAGGAGCTCCTGATCGAAAGCAATGCGCTGGTGGTTCGCATGTCCCCGGTCGTCAAACGACGTAAACGACTTTCCAGTATCACTCCGTGGCCTCCGGTTTATGACTCGCTGGAGCGCGTGGCCGTAAAGCCGTATCAACGCCTTTCCTACCCCAAGGATGCGGCTGCGGTTAAAACGTGGCTGGAAAACTTTCGTATCAAAAAACCCGACTTCGCAGAGGACGTTGCGCGCAACCTCAACGAATACATTTACGACGAATTGAAATATATTCGTCGCGAGGAAAAAGGCGTGCTCACTCCCGCGCAAACGCTGCAAACCGGCGGAGGTTCCTGCCGCGATCTTGCCACGTTGATGCTCGAAGCGGCGCGTTCACTGGGTATCGCCGCACGTTTCGCCAGCGGTTACTTGGAATGCCATGCGGCGATTCTTGGCGAAGCGTCCACGCATGCTTGGGCGGAGATCTATCATCCCGGCCGCGGCTGGTCCGGCTACGACCCGTCGATCGGGGAGGAAACCACGTCGCGGCATGTCGTCACCGGAGTGAGCAATCACCCGCGCGGCGTGATGCCTGTATCCGGAAGTTACTACGGCAAGGCCGGAGCGTTTAAAGACATGGAGATATCGGTCACCGTGCGCCCCGAACCCGAAGCCACGGAAAACGATTCCTGAAATCAGGTCAGCAACACCAGATTGTCGCGATGGACGACCTCGAAGCGTTTGCGACCGGGATAAAGCGGCTTCACCTCATCGCTCGTTTTGCCCGCAATGGCTTTCACTTGATGTGAATCAAACGTGGCCACGCCGCGCGCGAGGATTTTACCGTCGGGGGCAAGGATGTTGACGATGTCGCCTTCCGAGAACGAACCGGTCACGCCGGTCACACCGATCGCGAGCAAACTGCGTCCCTCATCCATCAGCACAGGGACGGCGCGGGCGTTGATTTGAATGCCGCCCGTGGGCCGCTGAAAATAGGCGATCCAGCGTTTTTTGGCATCGAGCGGAATGCCGCTCGGCACAAAAAACGTGCCGGGCCCCGTGCCGCCGAGTAGACGTGCAATGATGTCGGTTTCGGCACCGCTGGCGATGAACACGCCGCAACCGGCGCGCACGGCGAGTTTGGCTGCGGTGATCTTGGAGATCATGCCGCCGGTCGCGGTGATATCGGTGGTGCCACCGGCCATCGCCTCGATCTCTGGCGTGATTTTTTCAACGACGGGAACGATCTGGCCCGTGCCCTTCATGTCGATCAATCCGGGAGCGGTGGAAAGGATCAGCAGGTGCTGCGCACCGGTGAGGCTGGCTACCATCGCGGAAAGCGTGTCGTTGTCGCCAAACTTGATCTCTGCGGCGCTGACCGTGTCGTTCTCGTTGATGACAGGAATCGTGCCGTAGGCGATCAGCTCCTCGATGCACGCCTTCACGCCGAGATGACGATCCCGCCCCCGCAAGTCTTCATGAGTCAGCAGGACCTGGGCGGCGGTGAGTCCATGGGGATCAAAGCCCCGTTGCCAGATCTGCATGAGCAACGACTGGCCGATGGCGGCACACGCCTGTTTTTTGGAAACGTCGGCGGGTTTTTTCTTCAGGCCGAGACGGCCCATGCCGAGGCCGACCGCACCGGAGGAAACCACAATCACCTCGGTGCCGGCCGCGCGCAGTCCGGCCACGCCGGCGGCGAGCGCGGCGATGCGCTCCGTATTCAGTTGGCCGATACCCGACGTGAGCACGCCGGTGCCGAGCTTGATGACGACACGCTTGGGCGCGGTGGTTTTCACAGGGGCACGAAACGCGGGGCCGGCGGCGACCTCAGACCGTGAGCAGATCCTTTTCTTTCGAAGCGAGGTGCTTCGCGATTTCCTCGATGGATTTGTCGGTAAGCGTCTGGAGTTCCTTTTCCACGCGCTTCACTTCGTCCTCGGGGAGCTTGGCTTTTTTGATCGTATCCTGTCCGTCGCGGCGGACGTTGCGGACATGCACGCGGCCTTCCTCGGCGAGGCGGTTGGCGACCTTGACGAACTCCTGGCGGCGCTCGCGGCTCATGTCGGCCAGCGGGATGCGGACGAATTGTCCGTCAACGGCAGGATTGAAGCCCAGGTTGGCGATCATGATCGCCTTGGAGATGGCCTGGGTGAGGCCCTTGTCCCACGGCTGGATCAAGATCTGGCGGGCATCGGGCGTCGAGATGGCCGCGCAGTCCTTGATGCGAACCATCGCGCCGTAAGCCTCGACCATGATTCCTTCGACCATGGAAGGATTGGCCTTGCCGGTGTGAATATTGGAAAACTCGTGGAGCGTATGGTCCACGGCTTTTTTCATTTTAACCTGAGTTTCGTTTAGGACGGGATGGGACATGGGAGCGGAAAGTTAAGAGCTAAGAGTCTGGAGCTGAGAGCCGGAAACGCAAAATCAGCCGTGAACAAGCGTGCCGACCTTTTGGCCGGTAACGGCCTTCTCGATGGCATGCGGATCGTTGAGGTCGAACACGAGAATCGGCACGTTGTTGTCCAAGCAAAGAGAGAACGCGGTCGAATCCATCACGTTGAGACGCTGACGGAGCGCATCGATGTAGGTGATCTCGTCGTATTTGACGGCATCAGTGTGCTTCTTGGGGTCCTTGTCGTAGATGCCGTCGACCTTGGTCGCCTTCATGATGATGTCGGCATGCATCTCCGAGGCGCGCAGGGCCGCCGTGGTGTCGGTCGAGAAATACGGATTGCCGGTGCCGGCGGCGAAGATGACAACGCGGCCCTTTTCAAGGTGGCGCATGGCACGACGAAGGATGAACGGCTCGGCGACCTGGTTCATCGGGATGGCGCTCTGCACGCGGGTGGGCACACCCATTTTTTCGAGACAATCCATAAGCGCGAGGGAGTTGATCACCGTCGCAAGCATGCCCATGTAGTCGCCGGTGGTGCGATCGACGCCGCGCTTCTCGCCTTGCAGGCCGCGGAAGATGTTGCCGCCACCGATCACGACGCAGACCTCGACGCCCATGTCGCGGATTTCTTTCACCTGCGCACAGATGCGCTCGAGCACACCGGCATCGATGGGGTTGTTGGATTTCCCGCTCAGAACTTCGCCGCTCAATTTGAGCACGATGCGTTTATACTTGGTCGTCGCGTTGGTCACCGGATTGTCACTCATGCGTCGAAGGAAAGGTCGGGCGAAAGTCCGCGTCAATGCACGAGATGAATACGGCTCACTCGAACTGCGGCTGTTGGCGAGCCCCTCGCGACTCTCTCGCTTGCAATCTGCGTTTCAAGTGTTCGTCTAGCTGATTCGCGATTATGATGACTACCCTGTTTAAACGCCACCCGCGAGCCTGCGTGCTTGCCCGCCGGAGTCTGGGCGCCGTGCTTTTTTCGGTCGCACTGACTGCGGCCGCCTCACCTTGGGACGAGATGACCACTGGCCTTTTTAACGAAGCCCACGCCGCGTTCTCCAAGGAGGAGAAAGCACCCGGTGCCGACCTGCGTTCGCTGCGTTTTGGCGAGGCCGTCTCGCTGCTCAACGTCCAGCCCCGCACCTCGTCGAATATCGACCGCGCCTACGCCATTTTGGAAGAACTGCGCACGGCTACTCCCGGTGATGATATCGGCATGGAATCCCGGTATTTTCAGGGCCGTATCGAACAGGTTCAGCGCCCCACCCCCGATCTGGCCAAGGCCGAGGCTATTTTCTCCGAGCTGGTTCGGGACCACCCCGAAAAACTGGTCGGCCAGCGCGCACGGGTTAAACTCGCGGTAACCCGCCTGTATGCCCCTGTCTCGCCCGCCGAGCGCCGTGATCGCTACGACGCCTTTACCCGGGATGCCGGCCAGATCACCGATCCCGGCATCAAGGTCCAGATGCACCTGCTGCTCGGTGAAGCCGCCCGTCGGCTCCAATACGGCAACGCCGAGGAACTCGCCCACCTGCTGGCCGCCTACGAAGCCGGCGTGACCAAGCGCCGCCTGTTGGTCGAAGTGCTCGTGCGCATCGGCGATCTCGCCCGCCTCGAAGGCCGCAAGGACGTCGCGATCAAATACTACACCCTCTTTCTCGAACAATTCCCCCGCACCGACCGCCGCTCGACGGTCGAAGGCTTCCTCGTCGAACTGAACAAAAAATCATGAAACGCGAAAATCTCCTCATGATCACAGGCTTCAGCCTGCTAATCCTCACTTTCGCCGCCGCCAGTCTCAATATCTGGCGCCGCTCGGCCAACGAGGCCAATCCCAACCAGCAGATCATCCGTCTGGCCCACTGGCAGCTCGAGCCCCCCGTTCGCAAAGCCTTTGAGCAAATCGCCAAGGTTTACATGGCCGAACACCCCGGCGTAACGATTGAGATCATCGCCGTGCCGGAGCGCACTTACGCCCAGTGGTTCATGACGCGTCTGGTCGGTGGGTTTGCCCCTGATCTCATCGAGATGCGCAACAATGATTCCGCGATCATCTCGCGTTACTTCATCCCGCTCACGGACTGGATCGAAAAGCCCAATCCCTACAATGCCGGCAACCCGATCGCCGACTTCTCCTGGCGCAACACGTTTATCGACGGCCTCGACAACGACGCGGCTTACCACCCCCAATTGCTCGATTACTACGGCGTGCCCGTCTCGCAGTTCACCAACCGCTTCATTTACAACCGCACGTTGTGGCGCGAGCTGCTGGGCAATACGCCCCCGCCCAAAACCTACGCCGAACTGGTCGAAGTGTGCCAGCGTTTCACCGCCGAGGCGAAGAAGTCCACGCGTAAAGTCGTGCCTTTTCTCTCTTCGGTTTACCACGCCAACGCCGTCTATCAGCGCCTGAGCAGCAGCCAGACGCAGAAGCTGACTACCCAACTCTACGGCAGCCCCCTGCATAGCGTCACCAATAACGAGTTTGGCCTGGATTACGTTCGTAACCGGTGGTCGATGGACACGCCCGAGATCGTCTCCGGCCTCGAAATCATGCGCGACGTGAGCACGCTTTTTCAGCCCGGCTACGAAGCGATCTCCCGCGAAGACTGCGTATTTAAATTCCTCCAAGGCGGTGCCCTCATGGTCTACACCGGTAGCTGGGATTACGGCAGCTTCGAGGATCAGGCCGCATTTGATCTCGGCGTATTCGACCTGCCGGTGCCCGCGCCCGGCACGAGCGGCTACGGTGAGTTCGTGCTTGGGCAACCTTCGGAAGGTAGTGTCTCCACCAGCGCGACTTTCAGTCTCACGCGCCAGTCCAAGTATCCCGAAATCGCCGTCGACTTCCTGCAGTTCCTGACTTCCCAGCGTGGCAACCGCTTGTTCGCCGAAGCCAGTGGCTGGCTGCCCGCCATCGTGGGCGTCGAGCCGAGCAATGAACTCAAGCCTTTCTATCCTCAACTGAAGGGTGTGCGCAACGGCCCTGAATTCAGCACGCTCGGTCTGCAAAATGCCGGCCGCGTCATCGGCAATGAGCGCAATAAACTGCTCGGACCCAATGGCACGGTGGAAGCCTACCGCAATAGCCTGAAAGCGAATCTCGGCGATGCCATCCGCGAAGATCTGACCCGCGCCGTCATTCAGCAAAACAAGGTGGTCCAACGCCAGGACAGCGTGATCGCCGCCTTCTCCCAAGAACTTCGCACCACGCCGGAAAACGAACGGCTGCTAAGCAAACTGCGCGAAAACGAAGAAAGCCAGACGCTCTTGGAAACGCTCACCGCCTGGACCTCGCTCAACCTCGCCGAACCCGTGCGCTAACCCTCGGGGGATTCCCCAAGCGGACATTAAAAAAGGCGGTCCTTTTCAGGACCGCCTTTTTAATTACTCAAGCGCGGGATAAACGCGCCGGGTATCAGGTTACTTGGCCGCAGCGGCCGCTTTGATGAGCTCAACAAAGCTGCGGGACTCGAGCGCGGCGCCGCCGATGAGGCCGCCGTCGATGTCCTTTTGAGCGAGAAGCTCGGGAGCGTTGGCGGGCTTCATGGAACCACCGTAGAGGATGCGGACCTTTTGCGCGACGGCTTCGCCGAACAGCTTCACGAGGAGACTGCGGATGAACGCGTGCACTTCCTGCGCCTGCTCGGTCGTGGCGACCTTGCCGGTGCCGATGGCCCAGACGGGTTCGTAGGCGATCACGACGCTGGTCGCGAGTTCCTTGGAGACGCCTTCGAGACCGGCCTCGAGCTGGGTCTGCACAACCTTGAGGGTCTGGCTGCCTTCGCGTTCGGCGAGGGTTTCGCCAACGCAGAGGATGGGCTTGAGTTGGTTTTTCAGCGCGGCGAGGACCTTCTGGTTCACGAAGGCATCGGTGTCGCCGAAGTAGGTGCGGCGCTCACTGTGGCCGACGATGACGAAGTTCACGAAGAGCGCGCGGAGCATCTCGGCGGAGATTTCGCCGGTGTAGGCGCCGTTCTTTTCGGGGTGCAGGTTCTGCGCACCGAGCTTGATGCTGGAGCCGTCGAGGGCCTTGCCAGCGGTCTCGAGCGAGGTGAACGGAGGACAGACAACGACATCGACGTCGGCCTGTTTGCCGACCTCGGCGACGATCTCAGCGACGAGCGTGGCGGCGTCGGCGGAGGTCTTGTTCATCTTCCAGTTACCGGCGATGAGTTTTTTGCGAATGGACATGGTAATAAAATTTAAGAGGAAAGTTTAAGTTGAAGTTGGAAGAGCAGAATTCAGTCCGAAATGCGGGCCTTAAACTTCAACTTCCAACTTCAACTCGTCGTGTTTTGGAAAACTCAGTTTTCCAAAAACACGACGCCGGGGAGGGCTTTGCCTTCGAGGTATTCGAGGGAAGCGCCGCCGCCGGTGGAGCAGTGGGTGACTTTCTTGGCGACGCCGAATTTCTTGGCGGCCGTGGCGGTGTCGCCGCCGCCGACAATCGTGGTCGCGCCGTTGGCGGTCGCCTCGGCGATGGCATCGGCCATGGCCTTGGTCGCACCGGCGAACTTGTCGAACTCGAACACGCCGGCAGGTCCGTTCCAGATGATCGTCTTGGAGGACAGGATGGCGTTGCGGTAGAGCTCGATGGACTTCGGGCCGGCGTCCATGCCTTCCCAACCATCGGGGATACCGGTGGCGAGATCAGCGGGCTGGGTGTTGGCGTCCGGTGCGAATTTGTCGCCGCAGATGAAGTCGATCGGGAAGATCAGCTCGACGTTGCGGGCAAAAGCCTTGGCGACGAGCTCTTCGACAATCTTGGCACCCTCGGGATCGTAGAGGCTGGCGCCGATTGGCGTGCCACGGAGAACCTTGTGGAAGGTGTAGGCCATGCCGCCGCCGATGATGATTTTGTCGGCTTTATCGATGAGGTTTTTGATGAGCGGGATTTTGTCCGCGATCTTGGCGCCGCCGAGGATGGCGAGTAGCGGGCGATCGGGGGTCTCGAGGACCTTCGCGAAAGCCTTGAGCTCGGCCTCCATGAGGAAACCGGCGGCTTTGATCGGCAGGGTCACGCCAACCATGGAGCTGTGGGCGCGGTGGGCGGTGCCGAAGGCGTCGTTGACGTAAACATCGGCGAGCTTGGAGAGACCGGCGCGGAACTCGGTGACCTTGGCCGGATCGGCCTTGGTGGAGGTGCCGTCCTCGTTCTTGACCTTGCCCTCTTCCTCGATGTGGAAGCGGAGGTTTTCAAGGAGGAGAACCTCACCGGGCTTGAGCGCGGCGGCAGCGGCTTCAGCGACGGGACCCACGCAATCGGCGGCGAAGACCACGGGCTTGCCGAGAACTTTTTCGAGTTCGGCGGCGATGGGCTTGAGGGAGAACTTCTCGATCACCTGGCCATCCGGACGGCCGAGGTGGCTGGCGAGGACGACGGACGCGCCTTTATCGAGGGCGTATTGGATCGTGGGCAGCGCGGCGACGATGCGGGCGTTGTTGGTGATGGCACCGGTCTTCTTGTCCTGGGGGACGTTGAAATCGACGCGAATGAACACGCGTTTGCCGGCGAGGTCGAGGTCGCGGATGGTTTTGAATTTGGCCATGATGATAGAGGGAAAAAATTAACCACGGATTACACGGATGAACACGGATGGATGAAACCTCATCCGTGTAAATCCGTGCTATCCGTGGTTAAGATAGTTCGGGAGTTGAACGATTAGAGCTTGGAAGCGATGACCTTGGTGAGGTCGACGACGCGGTTGGAATAGCCCCACTCGTTGTCATACCAGGACACGAGCTTGAAGAACTTCGAGTTCAGCTCGATGGAGGAGCCGGCGTCGTAGATCGAGGACTGCTTGTCGTGGATGAAGTCGGAGGAGACGACCTCGTCGTTGGTGTAACCGAGGATGCCCTTCAGGTAGGTCTCGGACGCGTTCTTGATGGCGGCGTTGATTTCCTTGAGGGAGGTTTCCTTGGTGGAACGGAAGGTCAGATCGACCACCGAGACGGTGGGCGTCGGAACGCGGAAGGACATACCGGTCAGCTTGCCCTTGGTCTCGGGGAGAACGAGCGCGGTTGCCTTGGCGGCACCGGTGCTGGAGGGGATGATGTTGATGGCGGCGGAACGGCCACCCTTCCAATCCTTCTTCGACGGGCCGTCCACAGTCTTCTGCGTGGCGGTGTAGGAGTGGATCGTGGTCATCAGACCTTCCTCGAGGCCGAAGCCTTCCTTGAGGAGCACGTGAACGAGCGGCGCGAGGCAGTTCGTGGTGCAGGAGGCGTTGGAGATGATGTTGTGGACCGCGAGGTCGAGCTTGTCGTCGTTGACGCCCATGACGACGGTGATGTCTTCGCCCTTCGCAGGAGCGGAGATGATGACCTTCTTGGCGCCGGCGGTGATGTGGCCCTTGGCCTTGTCAGCCTCGGTGAAGAGACCGGTGGACTCGATGACGAGATCGACGCCGAGAGCCTTCCAGGGAAGCTCGGCCGGGGTGCGGGCGGAAACCACGAGGATCTCCTTGCCGTTGATCACGAGCACGTCGTCTTCGGCCTTGTCGGGGGAAGATTTCTTGGACGAAACGGTGCCCTGGAACTTGCCCTGGGTAGAGTCGTATTTGACGAGGTAGGCGAGGTTGTCAGCCGGGACGATGTCACCGACAGCGACGACGTCGAGGGTGGTGCCGAGCAGACCTTGTTCAACAAGGGCGCGGAACACGAGACGACCGATACGACCAAAACCGTTGATTGCGACTTTTACTGCCATGGGAGGGATCCGTTTCTATGAGTTGATTACTGTTACAGGTTAACCGTGCCATGCAGACACGGGATGACTATGGAAGGTGGCGGCAATGGGCTTGGCAAGGGTTTTGGCTGTGCATCTGCGGGCAAATCCCCTGCGTTTATTGCGAGTCGACCGGGTCTACATGGTCTCACGCACCCACAAACCGCAGCCCAAGGCCGGCACGAAGAGCTCCGACGTCACCGCTTGCACCAGTGTATCGCGATGGATTCCCCGGAAAAAACGCTCGTGATCCGCCAATTGCCGCCAGCCCGACAGAGGCACGTTTTCGCCGAGGTGGATCGTCACGTCGTTAAGCGTGTTATTAATCGTAAACAACAGCTGGGTTGGACCTTGGGATAGATCCGCATTGTAAATCACCGCGGCTGCAGCCGTGTCGTAGGCCCAATAAAACTGGAAGAACAACTCACTCGCCCGTGAAAAATGGCGGACGAGCCGCCCGGCATCCGAGCGGCGGAACGCGATCCAGTCGGCGAAATACGTGTGCGTGGAGGGAAACCGGTAAATCCGCCGGTAATCGAGGGCGTTCACCTCGCCCATCTGGTAGGTATTATGGATGCCCTGCTTGGAGCGGATAAAATCCTGCCCCGACGATAGCATCGGAATTCCGACCGACATGAACAGCGTGGCGGCCATCAAATGCGTGCGACGGCGATCATTGGCGGTGGGCGTGTCGCCGTTGCCGTTGGAATTCTCGGTAATGTTGTCGATCCACGTTTTGTCGTCGTGCGACTCGGTGTAATTGACCGTCTGCGCCGGCCACTTGGCGTAATACCATGGCGATCCCTTCAAGGCATATTCAAAGCCTTCGCGGGTGCCGCCGCCACGCACGTAGTCGCGCACAAAATTCCGGTATCCATCGTTCCATGACGCCCAGCCGGTGTCGCGCAGTTCGCCCGCGATGTGTCCGCGAAAACTCCACGGCTCGGCGATGAGAATCACATCCGGCTTCACGCGCTTGAGCGCCATCTCGACTTGCTTGAGCACCGGCGCACTCACGAGATCCGCCAAGTCGAAACGAAATCCATCGATGCCATACGTTTCGATCAGATGGCGGCAGCTGTCGATGATGAGCCGCGTCGTCATGGCAGCACCGCACCGCAGGTCGTTGCCGCAGCCGCTCCAGTTGGACAACTGCCCCGTGCCGTCCTGTTCGAAGTAATAAAGCCGGTCCACAAACATCAGGTGCGCCGGTTCACCGACATGGTTGTAAACCACATCCAGAACCACCGCGATGCCGCGCGCGTGAAACGCCGCCACCAACTCCTGGAATTCCTTTACCCCACTGGCCTTTTCCGGATCGACCGAATAACCGCTGTGGGGCGCGAAGAAGTTATTCGTCATGTAGCCCCAATGATACTCATCGGGCGTCTTTGCGTCGTTCTCCTGAATGGGCTGGAGCTCGACGCAGTTCACACCAAGACGATGCAAATAAAAATCCGGATGCTCGACCCACTTGCGCAACCCCGAGAACCCGCGCCGTTCCTCGGCGCCCAACGCGACCGGAGCCCGCGCCACGAGATCGCGCACATGCGCCTCGGCGATCACCAGATCCTGCCAGGCGGGCGTTTTAAAACTACGATCAGCCTGCCCCATCCAGGCGGAGTCGAGCACGATGGCCGGCCCGATCTGCGTCACCGTTGCCAGTGCGTAAGGGTCCAGCACGCGATGCGTCGGGTCAAACAACCCGAAAGCGTCACGCGGACCATCGACATGATACCAGTAGAGCCAGCCGTGCAGGTTTTGCTCGAGCACCACTTCCCACACGCCGGCATCCGGATCACCGGACTCGCCCGTGCTTTTCAACGGATAGCGGTGCGGGTTGTCCTGATCGGCCAGCTGCGCACACACGCACAATTCGACTGATTTGGCCCGCGGCGCGAACAACCGGAAAACCGTTTCGCCCCCCTGCACTCTCGCGCCCATCGGCAGATCCGTCCCCAGCTGATAGAAAAAATCGCCCGGCATGAGCGGCACCGACTGGACCTCCTCGCTCGCCGGCCAGACCACCGACCACGACTCCGAAAGGTTCAGCGGCTTGGAGAGTTCAAACTTGAACAAGTGCTGCCCCGTGCGCTCCGGATCGATGGAGTAGTTCACGTTGCCCTGATTATCGCGCACCGCATTGGGCGCGGTAGCCACGGCCGGAAGCCACCGGCCCGTGTCCGTCACGAATTTATAACGTTGATGCGGGAACGAATTAAAACGGTCCGAACTTCCCGACCAGATGAGCGCGGCACTACCATCCATCGTGCCTGGTTTCAGCAACCATTCGTCGCCTGAAATGCCGTCGTGCCAGCCGTTAAAATCACCCGCGAGATATACCCGTTCCCCGGTCGCCAATAATTCCGGATGCTGGTCCAGGCGAATGAAAAACCAGATCACGTCCTTTCGATTAACGAAGTAGGTGCTTTCGCAACCAAACGTGTAATCAGGCACGCGATGCAACGCGGCAAAATGAACCCCGCCGCTCAACGTCAGTGGAGGCAGGTGGCGGGCGCGCCAGTCATGGGTGAGTTCGATGACACCCTGCGTCGGTGATTCCAACCAGGCGCGGGCGATTTTTTTGGCACGGGAAGGCATGCAGCAGTGCAGATCATCATTTGGCGTGCCAGTTCCCGCACAAGACCGAAAGCAACCCCGCCCCGATCAATGGCGTAACCTTACGCCGCACCCCGGCGGAGAACTCACCCCTGCCGCCTCCCTGAGTTTGCAGATATAGTGGGCCCACGCCAAGCGCACGCAACTAGGTCCACACGTCCCTCATCCGTCTCGCCGATTACAGGGCGTAGTTCCACGCCATGCAATCGGCCGTCCGGCTGCTGTTCTAGCAACAACCCTCATTCTCCACATTCATATGAAGCCTTTCCTCCCGATGTTTTCCGGCTGCTCTTCCCGAGCAGGCCTGTTCGTTGCGACCATCCTTGCAACGGCAGTCATGTCCCCACCCTCGCTGCTGGCTCAAGACGACAGTCCGCCTTCCAGCAAGTCAGCGGTGATTCCGCCCGACGTAAACGGTTTCAAAACCATCGTCGCCGCTCCGGAGAAAACCCGTCCACTCCGTGTCGCCATCTACGACGGCACCGGCTCAGGCGATTCCGGCATTCAGAACGTCGAGGAGCGGGCGCATCAGATTCCAGGAGCCAAGGTCACCCGGCTCGCTCCCGATGAGGTGAGCACCGCAGATCTGGGCGCGCGCTTTGATGTCATCGTTTTTTCAGGAGGCAGCGGCTCCAAGCAGGGTAATTCCATTGGCCCGGTCGGACGTGAAAAAGTCCGCGAATTCGTCCGCAACGGCGGCGGTTATGTCGGCGTCTGCGCCGGCGCCTACCTCGCCTGCACCAACTTCGACTGGAGCCTCGGCATCGTTAATGCCCGCACCGTATCCGGAAAATGGCGACGCGGGCGCGGATTCCTCGACCTGCGCATGTCCGACGATGGACGCACCTTGTTCGGCCCCGTTGAAAACACGTTCAAGATCCGCTACAACAACGGCCCCATCATCAAGCCCGCCGGTCGCGAGGACCTCCCCAGCTACACCACGGTGGCCACCTTCCTGACCGAGGTCGCCGAAAACGACACGCCCGCCGGCATCCAGGTCGGCAGCCCCGCCCAGGCCATCAGCACATTCGGCAAGGGTCGTGTCTTCATCTCCAGCCCCCACCCCGAAAACACCCCCGGCTTGGAAAACATGATCCCGCGCGCCCTGCTCTGGGCCGCCGGATCGCCCGCCCAATAACCGTCTCCCTTATTCCCTGCGCCTGAGCCTCGTCGGGATTCAGGCGCAATCCGTATCCGCCGGCGACTACATCGTCATGAAACCTCATTTTCTGATCCTGCTGCTGCTGCTGACGATATCGGGCTCCGTCTTCGCCAAGACCGCGCCGACGTTCGTCGAGTCTGCGCTCGCAGGCTTCGACGCGTGGGACGCCGACCATGACGGCGCGCTGACCACTGCCGAGTTGGACACTGCCGTCGCCTCGCCTTCCGTCAAAGGCGAAGCCGCCGCCGCAGCCGCCGCGCTGGCCCGGGCCGCGCGTAATAAAAAGCAACCCATCGACGCCTTCACCCGCGACAACATTCCACGGCTCGCGAGCACGTTGAAAATTACCGACTCCCGCGATGCCGAGGAATCTCCCGATCCGGTCCGCTCCACGACATCCAACCTGGAGCGTTACTACGATTCCGCCCTTGGAAAAATCAATGCACGGCCCCGCGCTCTTTTTGTGGGCGAACCCCGCCTCGATCGTTTTCGCCAGGGACGCCTCGGCACTTGCTTCTGCCTCGCGCCTCTCACCGCGCTCGCCTACTCCGACCCTTCCGCCATCCCCGCGCTTTTTAAATCCTCGCCGGACGGATCGCGCATCACGGTGACGTTCGGACAGGACAACCCGGTTGAGATCGTTGCTCTCACCGATGGCGAAATCGCTCTCGGCACCGACACCGGCGGCAACGGTCTCTGGGCCGCCACCTACGAAAAAGCCGTCGGCAAACTCCGCCTCGATTCCAAGCCCGTCGCGTCACCCGCCACTCCCTACGCCAACGCGACGCGTGGAGGTTCCGCCGGCACCATGCTCAGCGTGCTCACCGGCCGGTCCATCCGGCGCTTCTCCTGCAAACCATGGCTCGAGTCCGCCACCACCCCGCCCGTCGAAGCGGAACGCAAGCTCGGTGAACTCCGCGAACTCCTTCGCTCCGCCTCTCGTGAAAAGCGTCTCATGACCGCGGGCACTTCGTCGAAGACCGTCAAGGTTCCCTCGCTCGCCGCCAATCACGCCTACGCCGTTCTCGGTTACGACGAGGCCACCGATCTCGTCACGGTTCGCGATCCTCACGGGCAAAATTTTTCGCCCAAAGGCACGCCGGGCTTGGTCAACGGATACGCGGTTAATGAAGGTATTTTCAGAATTCCCGTTCCCGAGATCGTCCGCCTGATGTCCGGCTTCGCCTTCGCGCTCAACACCCCTGAGCACATCAAGGGTTACCCTTCCGCCGATCCCGCGATCGCCGTTCCGACATCATGAACATGATGCCAGTGACCGGCGTTTTCTTGTGCGTTCCGCGGGTCGCACCCCACGTGTCTGCGCGAATTTTTCCCGCAATGAATTTGCCTCGGAAAATTTCGCTCAATGTTTGGTTTTTTTCATCATCGGACGCACCATTTTTGAAGCACTTAAAACGCTTCGGTCGCCGCTTTTTAAGCAACCAACAATTTGCCAGCCATGATGTTGGCGCGATGGAGCAACCTGCGCCGTTCCCCATTCACCACAGCCCCGCGCGCATGGCGTAGTTCTACGTCCCCCGGCGGGCACGATGACTGCAAATATCCACCACAGAAATGAACGCACGAAAGTCCGCACCTCATGCATCACACGGTTTCACGCTCGTCGAGCTCCTCACCGTGATCGCCATCATCGGCATTCTGGCCGCCATCCTCATTCCAGTCGTCGGCTCCGCACGCAGAAGTGCGCAGACCTCGGCCTGTGCAGCCAATCTGCGCCAACTCTCCCTCGCAGTGATTCTTTACGCGCAGGACAACCGCGGCACGCTCCCCGCGGCACGGACGTCGTCGGGTGCGTGGAGCGGTCTTGTTCGTGGCATTCGCGATCCCTCGCCCGGTGCGGCCGCCGTGTCCTTCAGCGACACCAGCCGCCAGCTTTCTAACTTCATCGCCCGTTACCTCGAAATCGGCCGAAGCTCCCAGATCTGGCTCTGCCCAGGCAACACGGCGGTCCAGGATGCCACCACCCAGGACGGCGCTTCACCCAACAACCGCATGAGCTACTTGCTCAACAACCGCGGCCAGGGATTCGCCACCAACTCGAAAACCGCCCCGGAGAATTTCTTCGGTAACGACGCGGGCACTCCCGAACAGCTCCGCCCCAAGACGCTGCTCGAAATTGATAATGGTGCCGCCGCCGCTGCCACCAGCTCCGGCCAGACCTCATCGGGCCGCTATTGGAACACCTACACCGGGCGATCCAACATTTGGATGATCTCGGACATGGACAGTGTGAACTACAGCAACTCCACGTCCTACATCCCCGCCGCCGGCGCAGCCGATGAGGTTCCCATGCCGCATGGCGGAGGCCGCAATTACGCCTTCTTCGACGGACACGTCGAGCTCCGCAAAGCCGCCGACCTCCCGGCGAATCCGTAATCCACAGCCCGGCCGAAAAACAATTCACGCGTTTTCACACCCTTTCCAAATCAGCATCATGAAAAATCATTACCGCACTCCGGTCCGCCGCGGATTAGCACTCGGATCCATCCTCTTGGCCTCGCTTGTCACGCTCGAAGCAGCCACGCCCGTCTGGGACGGTGGCAGCAGCGGAACCAATCGCGGCTGGGACACCGCCTCCAACTGGAATCCCAATACCGCCATCGCCACCGGTGACGATGTTTCCATCGGCACCGGAGCATTGGGCGGTTCCGCCACCGCAATCGGCGGCATGATGGGTATAAACGCTTCCTACACGATCCGCTCCCTGACGCTCGACAACACCAGTGGATTATTCCCCACAGGCGGCTTGTTCATCCGTAATTCGACGCTCAGCACTCCCACGAGCAACACCCTGACCTTCAACACCGCTGCCATAGACGCGATCAAGTTCCAAGGCGGCTCCTCACCCACCGTCACCTTTATTTCCAACACCTCGACCGCCAACCTCACCATTAACCTCGGATACACCGGACAGGCCAACTTTTCGGTCGCCGGCGGAGGCACGCTCACCTTCGACGGTTCCAATAACGCGGCAGCTATGCTCACCGGCACCGGCGGTATCAATAAAACCGGTGCAGGCACCTTGGTTCTTTCGGGGGTTTCCAACGATTTCGCCGGTGGACTGACCATCTCCGGCGGCACCGTGGAGTTCGACAGCGCCACGCGACTGGGTAGCGTGGCCATCGCGAACACTGACGCGATTGTCATCGCAAACGGCACCCTGCGCCTCACCGCATCCTCGGGCTCGTTTAACAACAGTGCCAACCGCGGCATACGCGTCGGAGACCAGTCCAGCGTCATCGACGTCAAAAACTCCGGGGTCGACCTGAGCCTGCAAAACTCGGTCCGCAACATCTCCGGCCAGAACGGCGTGCTCACCAAAGCGGGGCTCGGCAATCTCTCACTCGAGGGTAATACCTACTCCTACACCGGAGGCACCTTGGTCAACGCCGGCACCCTCACCGTTAACGGCGTTACCGTCGGCGGTAGCTCAAGCGTGGCCGGCATCACGGTTGCCAGCGGGGCCACTCTGCGCGGCTCGGGCACCTTTAACGGCAACTCCACATTCGCCGCAGGCTCGACCGTCAACGTCGGCACCTACGCCGCCAACGCACAGACCGCGGCCATCGGCGCGATGACCTTTAACGACGGTCTTACCATCAACGGCGGCACGTTTCTCATCGACCTCGCAGCCCCCGGCTCCAGCGACCTGATAGCCAGCAGTTCGCTGAACATCAGCAACGGGGTCTTTGATTTGAGCAACCTGGTCTTCACCACGGTGACGGGCTACTCCGCCGGCACCTACACGCTCTTCTCCAGCAGTTCGAGCGTCGTCGGTAGCTTCGGTTCCAATGTCACCGGCACGCTGGGCGGTCTCAACGTCGTCCTGGCCTTCGGCAATGCAGGAACCACCATCGACCTCATCGTGACCAGCTCCGCCATTCCCGAGCCTTCTACTTTCGCCGGACTCTCCGGACTCGTTGCACTGGGCTGTGCAAGCCTTCGCCGCCGTCGTCAGTCCGCCTAATTAGCAGACAGCTCACTGGCTCCGCTTAAGCCCTGTCCGGATGTTCCGGCGGGGCTTTTTCGTGCCCATAGCACGGCGCCGATACTGGCGTTGGAATAGCCTAAGCCAATGCGAGTCATGATATGCCAATGACACCGCAAGCAGAGTCACACGCAGTCCCTAATCCAAGACCATTGGCGCAACAATAATGAGAGCTTTCAGCCAGACCGTATAAGCTACCTGTAAACGCAACAAGGCCGTGAGTCTCGCGTCCACACGCGGCTCACGGCCTTGTTCGATCCCAGCCCGCTCAATACCCCATCGCCGTATTCGAACGGCGTTGGTCCGCGTAACCGCGCAAGCGTCCGTCGGGCATCACCTCGACCGCATTGAAGCCGCCAAACGACTCCGTCTCCGAATCCGTGCCGTCCTTCCAGCCATACGAAGTCTTCAATTCATCGGACAAGCGGTAGTCGGTTTCCTTCTCCGTCTCAAATCGGTTGACCGTATCTCCGCTCCGACGCGTCACCGGATGAAACCGCGGCGCCGCGATCGCCTCTTCCAGCGAACGCCCGCAGAAGAGATAGTCGGTCGTCACCTGCACCATCGCACTCGGGATACGACTGCCGCCCGGCAAACCGATTCCCGCCATCAACCGGCCGTTCTTAACAATGACCGTCGGGGCGATCGTCGTGCGCGGACGCCGCCCGGGAGCCGCCTCGTTCGGATTCCCCCGTGTGCGGTTGAAATTGCTCAGGCTGTTGTTCAGCACCACTCCCGTGCCGTGCGGCACCAGGCCCGAGCCGAAGTGATTGCTCTGGGATTGCGTGGCACTCACCACATTGCCCGCCTTGTCCACCACCACGAAGTGCGTCGTCTCCGCCGCCATCGCTTCGAATCTATCGTCCTGAACCACCGGCTCGGCCGCCGCCACCAACGAGGCTTTCCGCAACTCCGCCATGCGTGCGGGCTCAAGCAACCGTTCCCATGCGCGGCGCGAATCATCCCGGTCGCCCAACACCTCACGGCTCTCCGCATCGGCCTCCAGATACAACCGCATGACGCGGTTCATCGACGCCGCCTTCAACACCGTGCCGCCCTCCAGCCGCTCCGTCTCGATCGCCTTCATCGCCAGCAGAAACACGCCGCCTCCCGACACCGGCGGCGGCGCGGAAAACACCTCGATGTCGCGGAACTTCACGCGCAATGGATCGGTCACTCGCGCCCGATAGCTCGCCAGATCATCCATCCGCAGCGGACTGCCCGCATCCGCGAGGGACTTCACGATCGCCTCCGCCACCGGCCCTTTGTAGAAGCCGTCCGCACCTTTTTCCGCCACCAGTCGCAGCGTGGTCGCCAGGTCAGGATTGCTCACCCGTTGCCCGGCCACCACCGATTTCCCATCCGGCCGGTAGATCCGCCCCAGCTCCTCGTTCGCCTGCAGTTTGCTCTCCTGCGCTTTGAAAAACTTCACCTGCGCCGGGCGCACTTCGAAACCGTCCTCGGCCAGCTTGATCGCCGGCGCCATGAGTTCCGCACGCGGACGCGATCCCCAGCGTGTATGCGCTTCCAGGATACCAGCCACCAACCCGGGCACCGCCACCGACTGGGCTCCCGCGCGGCGTTCGCCCGCCGGCAAAGCCATGAATGCCGCCGCATCCAGATGACGGGAGGATTCGTCCAAGGCCTCCACCACCCACACCCGCCCGGTCTTCGCCTCGCGATAAACCAATGCCAGTTTCCCGCCCGGTCCCGAGCCATACGGCTCGGTCACGCCCAGGGCAAACGCCACCGCCACCGCCGCATCCACCGCGTTTCCGCCCGAGCGCAGCACCTCGACCCCCGCCGCCGTCGCGTCGGGATGCCCCGCCGCCACCATCCCGCTCCGGCCCTCCGCCACTTGCACCGGCATCGGCATCGCGAATACCGAGGTCGCCACCAAGCCAAGCGCACCCACCCACGCGAAAAGTGATTTCATGTCCCTTTTAATGGAGCGTTTCCCCATGGACTGCAAAGCCGCTGCAGTGCGTATATCTACGCCATCCCCATCGCGGGTTTGCCACCGTCACAACGACGGCCGATTCTTCTCCACGTGCTCCCACGACGCGTAACGACGTTCTCCGCTTTTCTTACGATTTTCCTCCTCGTGCACACCGCCGTCTTTGCACAGAGCGAAGACCGCGCCGACTCCGACTCCATCGATCAAACCGGCCGCGGCGACGACATCGCCTATTCCGGTGCCGGCAGTCTCGGCGAACGACTGGCCCGAACCCCCTCATCCGCGGATTTCGGCCGGCGTTTCGCCACCATTCTCCGGCTGCAGGAACGCGGCGACTACGCCAACGCGTTGATCGACGGTCGTGCCGCCGCCGAGGATGCCGCGGCCTCCGGCGAAGACGCCGCCCACGCCGGTTTTCTTTTTCTCCTTGGCCGCACCTACTGGATTGTGGGCGACTTTCCCGCCGCCGTTGAAACCCTCCAGCAACAGGTGCGCCTCTCCGAAAAACTCGGCGACCACGATCTCATCTCCGCGGGACAGCATGCCTTGGGTGTCACCTACACGCAGACACGGGACTACGACGCCGCCGAGCGCACCTTCCAGGAAGCCCTGCGCCACGCCGAAATCCTGGGAGACAAGGCCCGCATCGCCTACGTCCTCAACGGCACGGCCAACAACCAACTCGCCCGGCGTGAATACGCCGATGCCCGCTCACTTTATGCGCGCGCCCTAGCAATCCGCGAAAGCATCGGAGATCGCGTGGGCGCGGCCGACAGTTCCACCAATCTCGGCACCATCGATCTACTCACCGGCGACCCCGCTTCCGCGCTCGTCGCCTATCAGAAAGCACTCGCGATCTACAAATCCATCGACCAGCCGCGCCGGATCGCGCGCGGTCATCGCCGCGTCGCCGCCGCCTTGCGCCGCCTGGGCCGGCTCGACGAGGCCATCGCCGAGTTGCGTATCGCCCTCGCCATCGCCGAACCGCTCGGCAGCGCGCCCGTGCTGGCCGAGATCTACCACGAACTCGCCCGCTCCCACGAGGGGCGCGGCGAATTGCGCTCCACCCTCTACTACGAACGCCGCTACGCCTCCACCCGCGAGTCCATCCTCGGTGAACAGATCCGCCTGCGCGTGATCGAACTCGACGCGCGTTTCCAGGCCGAGCGTCGCGACAACGACATCCGCCTTCTGCGCCTCGACCAGGAAGCCAAGGCGGCCGAGATCGCCCGCCGCCGCCAGCAGACCGTGCTGCTCTCCGGCGGCCTCGCCCTGGTCCTTGGCCTCGGCCTGGTTGTCTTCTTCACCCAGCGCGCCCGTCTCCGCGCCGAACACGCCGCGCACCTTGCCGACGAACGCGCCCGCGCCGAGGCCGAGCAGGCCGCCCGTCTCAAATCCCGCCTGCTCCAGATCGCCGCGCACGACCTCAAGGCGCCTCTCTCCGCTGTATCCGCTTCGGCACGACGCATCGAAACCCGTCCGGAAGAAACCGCCGCCGTCGTCGATCTCGCCCGCCACATCCGCACCGACGCCGCCCACATGGGCGGGCTCGTGCGCGAGTTCCTGGACTCAGCCGCCATCGAGGCCGGCCGTCTTCAGCTTCAGCGCTCACCCGTGGACCTGACTGCGATCACCCGCGATACCGTCGAAACCTACCGGTCGCTCGCCGAGGCCAAGCAACAATCCATCACCTGCGAACTTCCCGACACCGGCGGCGTCCCGCTTCCGTGCGTCCTCGCCGACGCCGCCCGACTGCGCCAAATCCTGGATAACCTCATCATCAACGCCCTTAAGTTCACGCCGTCCGGCGGACGCGTTGCAGTCGTCCTCGGGCAGTCCGGCCGCTGGCTGTTTGCCGAGGTGCGCGACAGCGGGCCCGGCCTTAAACCCGAGGATCTCGCCCGGATGTTCCAGCCGTTCCAGTCGCTCTCGGCCACGCCCACCGCTCGGGAAAGCTCCGACGGACTCGGGCTCTTCATCACGCAAGAGTTGGTCTCCATGCATAACGGCTTGCTCGAGGTGGAATCCCAACCCGGCCAGGGAGCCACATTCCGTGTGCTGCTTCCCTTGGCCGACGATACGACACAATCGTAATACCGCTCCAACCGGGCGCAGTTTACTCGGCCGACGCCGTGGTCTCCGGCCGGCGAGGATCAGGCACTCCGGTGCGCACACCCGTGACCGGATCGACCATGATCGTCTCGGCGCTGCCCTGCGAGCCCGCCCAGCGCGTCGGTTCGTTCGAATAGAGTTTCCGCACCCGCAAATTGTGCCCTTTCGCACGCAGCGCAGCCATCGTCTCCGCCGAGGCAAAATCCGGCTCATGAGTGATCTCGTCCGGCAGCCACTGCTGGTTGAACCGTTTCCCCTCCACCGCATCGACCGGTGTCATGCCGTGGTCGATCACGTTGGTGATGATCAGTAACACGGTGTTGATGATCGTCGCCCCGCCCGGACTGCCTGTGACGATCACCACCTTGCCGCTGCGCAACACGATGGTGGGCGTCATCGACGAAAGCGGACGCTGGTGCGGATGGACCGCGTTGGCCTCTCCCTGCACCAAACCATAGGCATTGGCCGCACCCGGTTTCGCTGAGAAATCGTCCATCTCATTATTGAGGAGCACGCCGGTTCCGCTCGCGACCACTCCACTGCCGTAAAGACCGTTCAGGGTGTAGGTGCAGCTCACGGCATTGCCGGCCGCGTCCATGACCGAGAAGTGCGTCGTCTCCATCGACTCCGGCTTCGCGGGCAAGGGGCCGCCCTTGATCTCGCTGCTCGGCGTCGCGCGCTTCTCATCGATGGTTCCGGCGCGCCGTGCGAGATAGTCTCGATCCAACAACGCCGACACCGGTATCGCTGTAAAATCAGGATCGCCCAAAAACTCCGCGCGATCCGCGTAGGCCCGGCGCATAACTTCAGCAAACAGGTGGATCTTCTCCGCGCCCGTCGGCGCCAGCGACGACACGTCACGCGGCTCCAGCATCGACAGCATTTGCAGCAACGCGATGCCGCCCGAGCTTGGCGGCGGCATGGTGAGCAAATCATAACCGCGATAACGTCCGCGCAACACCGCGCGTTCCACCGGACGGTAATCGGCAAGGTCCTTCCGCGTGATGATGCCGCCGTGTGCCGCCATGTCGTCGGCGATCAAAACCGCCGTGCGTCCGGCATAAAACTCACCCGGCCCCTCCGCCTGCAATCGCGCCAGGGTTGCGGCCAGCTCAGGCTGTTTAAACGTTTCGCCTCCCTCGTAATAACGGCCCTCGCGCAGGAATATCCGCCGCGCCGTCGGGTTGGCTACGAGCAGGTCGGCACTCGCGCGCAGATCCTCCGCGAAAACCGGCGACACCGTGAAGCCCTTCTCCGCGTGAAGTCGCGCCGGCTCCACCAGATCAGACCAGGACAATTTACCCGATCCGAACCGCTGCCTCGCCAACGCGAGACCGGCCACCGTGCCGGGCACTCCGGACGCAAGGTATCCCTGGGTCGAAAGCCCCTCCACCACCTGGCCCGCGGCGTCCACATACATGTTTCGCGTCGCTCCGGCCGGCGCCGTCTCCCGGAAATCAATCGCCTTGGCCGTGCCGTCGGCCATGCGCACCAGCATGAAGCCGCCACCTCCAAGATTGCCCGCGCGCGGATAGGTCACCGCCAGCGTGAGCGCGGTCGCCACGGCGGCGTCCACCGCGTTGCCTCCGCTGCGCAACACCGCCGCCCCCGCCTCCGCCGCGAGCGGCTCGGCCGCGACCACCATGCCGCGGGTGGTCGTCACCACCTCCGCTGCGCCGCGTCCCGCCAGCGGCAGGACGAAAGATAACAAGGTAACAAGCAGACGTGATGAGATCATTTGAGAAGATTAAGAAACCACGTGATATTAAGAGAATTGGTCAGATCGATCAGCAGCGCTCCGACCGTGGGCACGATCACGAAGGCGCGCGGGGCGCCTCCATAACGGCGCACGAGCGCATCCATGTTGGCCACGGCGTTCGGGGTCGCTCCGAGCCCGAAACCACAGTGCCCGCCGGCCATCACCGCGGCATCATAGTCACGTCCCATGAAGCGATACGTCACCCACGTCGTGAAACACGCGATGAAGACGACCTGCACAGATAAAATCACCAGCATCGGGCCGGCGCTTCCCGCGAGTTCGGAGAGGTTCAGCCCCATCATCGCCATCGCCAGAAAAACGCCCAGCAGCAGCGCACCGATCAGGTCCACCACACGGCTGTCGATCCAGTTGCCACCTGAAAAATCGATCACATTGCGCAACACGACGCCCGTGATCATCGCCCCCATGTAAGCCGGGAAAACCACCCCGGCCAGCTGCATCGCCCAACTCAGCCACGCCCCCGCCTTGATCACAACCGCCAGCAACACCAGATGGCGCACCGCCACCGTGCCAAGAGAAGCCAAGGCCTTCACATTGGGCCACAGGCCAATTTCCTCGGTGGCATGTCCCGTTGTCGCTTCCAATGCCGTCACCGTGCCCAGCCGATGCTTGCGGATCAACCGCGTCGCCACCGGTCCTCCGATAAGACTGCCGAACACGAGACCGAAGGTTGCCGCCGCGGCACCCAGCGTCGCCGCCGATGCGAAGCCCGACTGCTCCAGCGTATGGGCGAATCCCAGCGCCGTGCCATGCCCGCCCGTCAGGCTCAGGCTTCCGCACACGAGGCCGAGCAGAGGCGATTGCGCCATCAGCTTGGCGAGCACCACACCGATCGCGTTCTGGCAAACCGCCAGGACTGTCGCGAGCCCCAGAAAAAGCGGCAGCTGCCAGCTGCCCTGCCGCACCACGCGCCACGTTGCGTTGAGTCCGATGCAGGTGAAAAACCCCAGCAGCAACGGCATGTTCACGCCCTTGGCCGGCCTCGTGACCCACTCGATCTCCGGTGTCACCAGCCAGGTCCACCACGCTGCCGTCACCTGGGTGGTGAAGCGGATGTCCACCACGCCACTGATCTTCAACGCAAGCACCAGCAACCCGACCACCAACCCGCCCACCACCGGCTCGGGAATGTTATAGCGACGCAACCAAGGCGCGCGACGAAGGATCGCCTCGCCCAGCAGCAGCACGGGAGGAGCGCAAAGAAGCAGCCACCAAGGGCTGAGGGTGAGAACTGGCATGGTTTAGGATAACGCAGATCCCGCGCCCTTGTCGTTGCGTAGAAGTCCGCCATGCGGGGACCGCCCGCCCCACCTTAACCGAGCCCGTTGCGCAGGCACCAGCGCACCAGCGAGGGCACATCACGCAGGCCGAGCTTGGCCAGGATGCGCGACCGGTGTTTTTCCACCGTCCGCGTGCTCAGGCCCAGCTTGTCGGCAACCTCCTTGGACAAAAATCCGCGCGCCACCATGCGCACCACTTCTTTTTCACGCTCGGAGAGCGCCTCCGCGCCGATGCGCGGCAGATCCGGTTCGCTGCCCACCGTCGGCACGGGTGGCGGCACCGCCGCCGAGAAAAACATGCCGCCTTCAAGCACGCGTTGCACCGCACGCTCGATCTGCTCCAGCGGGGAATTCTTGTCCACGAAACCGGCCACGCCCAGTCCCACCAACTCCGCGGGCAGGCCCGCATCGGGATGCGCCGTGAGCACGATGATTTTTAACTGCAACCCCTGCCGCCTCAGTTCGCGAATCACATCCCGCCCATCAGTATCGCGCAGGTAGAGATCGACGATCAACAGGTCGGGGGCGCGTTCGATGCAGGCCTTGAGCCCGTCCTTGCCATCGACAAAATCCCGCACCTCGCAGGGCGCGAATCGCCGGGTGAGCGCATCCTTGAGCAGCTCGCGCAGAGTGGCGGTGTCATCGATTAAAACAAAGGAGCGGACGCTGCCACCCGCTGAAACAGCCTTCGCAGTCATAGAGGGAGGTCATCGGCAAACACCCGTTCGCGCAAGGCCCTTCCATGGCGTAATACCACGCAACCTCTCAAAGGTCCGCCCGTGGTTCCTCAAGGAAACAATCCTCGCGACGCCTTGGCCTCCGCCACCCGTCCGATGCCCAGCGCCAGCGCCGCGAGGCGCCGCGGGCAACCGAGTCTCACGCGCTGGCGTTCCACCGCCTCACTCGCACGGTCAAGGATCGCGCACAGTTTCACCAACACTTCGGCGCGCGTCCAAAACAAGCTCTGCAAGTCCTGCACCCATTCGAAATACGACACGACCACGCCGCCCGCATTGCAGAGGATGTCAGGGATGATTTCTACGTCGCCTCGAGCCTGGAGAATCAGGTCGGCATCATTGGTCGTCGGCCCGTTTGCGGCCTCGGCCAGCACACGGCACCGCAGCCGGCCGGCATTATCCGCCGTGATCACGCGCTCCATCGCCGCCGGCACCAGCACCGTGCAGGGCAACTCCAGCAACTCCACGTTGGAGACCGCGTCACCCCCCGCCCAACCCGCGAGCGTGCGATGCTTGGCTTGGTGCAGCAGCGCCGCTTCGAGGTCGATGCCACGCGGGTTATGAAACCCACCCGACACGTCGCTGATCGCCACGATACGCACACCGTAGCCGCGCAATGCCAGCGCCGCCTCCGCACCAACGTTGCCAAATCCCTGAATCACCGCAGTCGCGTCCTGCGGGCGAAGGCTCATCGACTCCAGTTGCCTCTTGATAAGATAGGCCACGCCATGCCCCGTAGCCTCGCGCCGGCCTTCAGACCCGCCGACCGCGATGGGTTTGCCCGTGACGACCGCCGGCACCGAGTTGCCGACTTGGTTCGAATAGGTGTCCATCATCCACGCCATGACCTGCTCGTTGGTGCCCATGTCAGGCGCGGCTACATCGATACTCGGGCCGACAAACGGAATCATCTCCTGCATGTAGCGACGCGAAAGCGCCTCCAGTTCCCGCCGCGACAAGGCATGCGGGTCAACCGCCACGCCGCCCTTCGCCCCGCCGTAAGGAAGACCGGCCAGCGCGCATTTCCAACTCATCCACATCGCCAGTGCCGCGACCTCTCCGATGGTTACGCCCGGATGAAACCGAATCCCGCCCTTCGTCGGCCCCAGTGAGAGGTGATGTTGAACGCGGTAACCCTCGTAGATACGCACCACCCCGTCGTCGTGCTTCACCGGCACGGTGACGGTGAGGCAGCGCTTCGGCAGCTTGGTGCGCTCGCGCACGTCGCGATCCAGGTCAATGAGGTCGGCCGCCAGGTCGAATTGGCGGCAAGCCATGCGGAAAACGTCGGAGTCATAGAGTGAGGAACCGGACCGATCGGATGGTTTCATGTCGCTCCATGATCCGGGCCCCTCGGGCCGGTCGCAATGTAGGCGGGTTGCGTGCCTATGCTCCACGTTGGTTGCGGGACGCCACGCCTTGCGATGGGTTGACAAAACCCACGCTCCGGACACGTCGTCATGCACCGTGTCAGCTTCTTCCAGAACCCTTGTCGCCATGTCCGGCGGAGTCGACAGCTCCGTCGCCGCGCTGCTGCTCAAACAGCAGGGCCATGACATCGTGGGCGCCTACATGAAGAACTGGATCAATGAGGACAACGTGATCGGTCATTGTCCGTGGATGCAGGACATCGAGGACGCCCGCGCCGTCTGCGACCGCCTCGGCATCGAATTCCGCGTGGTCAACCTCATGCAAGACTACCGTGAGCGTGTCGTCTCGTATTTGCTGGATGGTTACAAACGCGGGCTCACGCCCAACCCCGACATCATGTGCAACCGCGAGATCAAGTTCGGGGTCTTCCGCCAGTGGGCGCGCGATCACGGCTTCGATGCCGTCGCCACCGGCCACTACGCCCGCCGCACCGAACTCGCCGACGGTCAGTTTGCCCTCATCGAAGGCGCCGACAAAAACAAGGACCAGTCCTACTTCCTTACACTGCTTAATCAGGCCCAGCTGGCCGACGCCCGTTTTCCCATCGGCCATATTCCCAAGCCCGATTTGCGCCGCCTCGCCGCCGAGGCCGGCCTGCCCACCGCCGCTAAAAAAGACAGCCAGGGCATTTGTTTTATCGGCGAGGTGAAGATGCAGGACTTCCTCCGCCAATACGTGCCCGATCAGCCCGGCCCCATTCTGCGAGCCACCGACGGTCGCGAAGTCGGCCGGCACCCGGGCCTTCACTATTACACGATCGGCCAGCGCAAAGGCATCGGCGTCCCGTCCAACACCGACAACCAAGCCTACGTCGTCGTGGGCAAACGGGCCGACGACAACGCGCTCCTTGTCGCCTTCGACGCCGCCGATGCACCGGGACTTTTTCAAACCGAGGTGCGCGTGCATTCACTCCAATGGAACGCCTCGCCCGTCACGTCAGTGCAACGGCTCGAAGGCCGCGTGCGCTACCGTGATCCGCGCGTCGCCATCGAGTTCATTCCTGAAGGCGGCAACACCGCACTCGTGCGTTTCGAAGAGCCACAACGTGGACTCGCCAGCGGCCAAATCCTCGCAATTCACGACGGCGAGCGCCTGCTCGGCGGTGGCGTCTATATTTAAGGTCTCCGCACCGGAACCGCATGATTCCCGCCCCGCTTTCCTCCCGTGCCGGCGAATTGCTTCAGCAAGAATCGCTCAACCCCGCACTCACCCGAGCACTGCGGGGGACGGTGGGTTTTGTCGTCCCGTTGATCGTTGCCCAGATTTTTAAAATCCCCGCCGAAATCTCATTCGCGGCCGTCGGTGCACAGGTCGTGGCACTCACCGATGTGCGCGGCGCCTACCGGTTTCGTTTCGTCATTTTGCTCATCGTCACGGCCGCCATCACCGCCGCCGCACTCATGGGAACGCTCGCATCAGGCCATCTGGTGATCTCGGTTTTATCCATCGCCGCACTGGCGGTGCTGGCCGGAACCGCCCGACACCTGAGCGGCGATTACGGGCCGGGCCTCGGCATCGTGGCAGCCCTGCTGTTTATCATGGCGCTGGCAATTCCCTCGGGAAACCAGCCGTGGTGGCACCACGCCGCGTTCACTTTCGCGGGCGGCCTGTGGGGCGTGGCCTTGCAAGCCCTGCTCTGGCCGTTCCGCCCGCAACATGCCTTGCGCCAGGCCGTCGCTGAAACCTGGGTGTCCGTATCCGACGTATTCGCCGCGCTCAAAAATCCCACCGCCGACGATCCCAAGGCGCGCCACGAACGCCTCGCGCAATGTGAACGCGATCTGCGCACCGCGATTGATCGCACGCAGGCCGTGCTCGCCGCTGCACGCACACGCCGCACCTCGGCGCTCATGGATCACTTGGAAGACCTGCGCGTCGAAGCAGCCCGACTGGGCAACCGCGCGGCCGCGCTCAACGCATCCGTCGAGCTGCTGGCATCTCATCGTTGTTTTGCGCGCATTGCGCCTTCGCTCGATTCCCTGCTGCTCGCCCTCACCAACCTCACGCGCTCGGTGGCCCTCACGGTGATCTCCCACCGCCCCGTTCATTTTTCAGCATCCGAGGTTCGCCTCACTCGGTGTCTGCATTTAATAGAGGGTCTGTCCGAACAAGTGCGCGCGCTTCCGCCGGAAGGAACCGGCATGCTGCTCGAAACCCTGCGTCAGCTGCACGAGTTATTAGCCGGATTAAAAGTCATGCTCCACGACACCGTGGATCGCGGCGCGGTGCGGGAAGGGTTTCCACTGCGTCTGCCGGAGTTGAGCACGCTGTCTCCGCGCTCGCTGTTCTCGTGGATCAATCCCGCCGCGCAAATCGATCCGCTGCTTGTGCGCCACACGCTGCGCATGGCGGCGATGACGATGTTCGCGATCGCACTCTACGAAGGCCTCGGGATTCATCGCGGCTACTGGATCGCGTTCACGCTCATCGTCGTGCTCCAGCCCGATTATGGCTCGACCCGTCAAAAGGCCGGACAGCGTATCCTCGGCACGCTCGCGGGCAGCGCGGTCGCGAGCGCATTCCTGTGGGTGCGCATGCCGCTGCCGGTGCTCGATGCACTTATCGCCGTGACAGTCTTCGGCTTCGCGTATTATCAAAAACAACGCTACGCGCTCGCGGTGTTTTTTGTGACGCTGATGCTCGTGTTGCTGACGGAAACCGCCGGCGCCGTTCACCTCGATTTCACGATCTCCCGTTTGTTGTGCAATCTGGCCGGTGGCGTGCTCGCACTCGTATCCGCCCTGCTCTTCTGGCCGAGTTGGGAACGCGATCGGTTCCCAGTCGCGATGGCCGGGGCATTGCGCGCCGGCGACAACTACCTCGCCGCCGTGATCGACGGCTTGGTGAACGGCCACCCATTTAACGCCGATACGCTGCACGCCAAACGTCGCGCCGAAACCGCCAACAGTATCGCCGCCGCTTCATTGCAACGCATGGCCGGCGAGCCTGCGCGCCGGCAAAGCAACATCGAACGCGGCGGCGCATTGCTTCATGGCAACACACGCATCACCCGCGCCATCACCGCGCTCACCCTGCACTTGCAAGACGGTCAATCCCTGTCCGCGCCCGGGCTGATCCAGGTGTCCGTCCGAATCCGCACCGCACTCTCCTCGCTCGCCCAAGGCGTGGAGGCCGATGCATCCGCTTCGGATGAAGTGTGCAGCCAGATCACCGCACTCGATTCAATCACAGGCACGAGCGACGACGCCCGCCTTCACTTGATCCACACGCAGCTCGCCAAGATCGCCACCGAGCTTCGCGCGATGACGCTGGCGATGAACACCCATCCGCCGGTTACACCGACAGATCTTTGAACTCGGGTGACTTGAACGTGCGTTGCAGACCGCGCGGATCGGCCATCTTTTTCATGATGTCGCTGTCCGGATATTCCTTGAGCCCTTTCTCCAAGAGTTTGACCGCATCCTCGGTCTTGCCGAGCAGTCCAAGAACAAACGCCTGCTGGGCGAGTTCCTCGGGTTTCTTGTCCGCCTTGTAACGGTCAATGTGCAGCTCCAGCGCGTGTTTGTAGGCTTTGCGGGCGCCATCCTTGTTGTCCTGCTTGCGGCGCACCATGCCGAGCGACACCCAATACTCGGGCACGTCGTCACGCAGCTTGAGTGCGCGCTGGGTCAGTTCTTCCGCACGGGAATACTCGCGGATCTGCATCGCGAACTGGGCCTCGCTCATGAGCGTGGCGGCCTCGGCCTTGATCGCCGCGGGCACTTCCTTGGGCTTCTTCGAGCAGCCGGCGGAAACCAAAAGAGCAGCACAGGCCAGCAGGGTGAAAAATTTCTTCATAGTGGGGAAAATCAAAGGTCGGGCGGCACGTTGGCGATCGCTTCTTCCATGGTCGTGAGGCCTTCCTTGACCTTGAGCAGCGAATCTTGGTGCAGGGTTTTCATACCGGCACGCATGGCGATTTTTTTAATTTCCGCCGTTTCCATGCCCTTGTTGATGCCCTCGATCAGCTCCTCGGTGGTGATCATCAGTTCGTGAATACCGACGCGGCCCTTGTAGCCGGATTGACCGCACTTGGGGCAACCCTTGGGCGCGGCCTTGTAGATCGGCCCACTCCAGCCAAGGGCTTTTTCGAGCAGCTCCTTTTCGCGCGGAGTCGGATCGGTCTGCACTTTGCAGGTCTTGCACACGCGGCGCATGAGTCGCTGCGCACACACGCAGAGAATCGACGACGAAATCATGAATGGCTCGATGCCCATGTCGGTGAGACGGGCGATCGTGCTGGGCGCATCGTTCGTGTGCAGCGTCGAGATGAGCAAGTGGCCGGTAAGCGCCGCTTCGACGGAAATATTGGCGGTTTCCTTGTCTCGAATTTCGCCCACCAGGATGATGTCGGGATCCTGACGAAGGAAGGCACGCAGCGCACTGGCAAACGTGAGGCCGATCTGCCGGTGCATCTGCATCTGGTTGATGCCGGCAAGGGTGTATTCGATCGGGTCCTCGGCGGTGCGGATGACGATGTCGGGCGCGTTGATTTCGCCGAGCGCGGAGTAAAGCGTCATCGACTTACCCGAGCCGGTCGGCCCGCAGTGCAGGATCATGCCGTAGGGCTGACGGATGGCTTCGCGATATTTGGCCAGATTCTCGTCGGAGAAACCGAGCGCGGTGAGCGGCAGGGTGGACTTCTGCTTGTCGAGAATACGCATGACCACGCCCTCGCCGTGATTGAGCGGTGCGGTCGAAACACGAAGGTCGATATCGATGCCTTTTTTCGTGAACTGCTTGAAAACGATACGTCCGTCCTGCGGCAACCGGCGCTCGGAGATATCGAGGTTGCACATGATCTTGAGACGCGCGACGAGGGACGGGCCGACCTTGCCGGGAAGACGCAGTTTTTCCTGGCAGACGCCGTCAATGCGGTAGCGCACGATGACCTCTTTTTCCCACGGTTCGATATGGATGTCGGACGTGCCCGCGAAATACGCATCCTCGATAATGCGGTTGGAAAGCTGGATGATCGGACCGGAATCCTCGGTGACATTATCGACCTCGATGGCCTCGGTCGCGCCGATCGAGCCGAACTCTTTGCCGATCTGTTTGACGACATCTTCAAACCCGGCGGCCGGCTGGTTCTCCTTGGAGAACTTTTCCTTGATGTCTTTTTCACGACCCAGCAACCGCGCCACGCGCATGCCGGTCATCTCTTGGATTTTCGCCGGGATGGAGACCTCGAAGGGATTGGCAAAGGCGACGAGCAGCGTTTCGCCGACCTGGCCGACCGGAAGCACCAGATGCTCCTGACAGAAATCCTGCGGAATGCGCTCGAAGGTCTGCGGGGTCACGCGCCAGCGCGCCACGTTGAATGGAGCCATGCCGACCGCCTTGGCACGGGCGACGAAAATCTGGAACGGCGTGACGCGATAATCGTCGATCAGCAGCTTGTCCAAGGCGTCGCCGTTCAGATCGACGGGGTTGTTCACCAGTATCTCGCGCTGGCCGTCGCTGAGACGGCCCATGTCCACGAGTTTGCCGACGATCAGGGTCTGGATTTTTCCGAGAGGCATGGCGGCTTAGGGATTGGCGGGGGCACCGGAACGGGCCGCTTCTTGTTTCTCAAAATAATCAGAGAGCATCTCCAGCGTCGTGCCGAACCACACGATCGAACTGCCGAGTTGTTTCTCCCAATACATGCGAACCGCCGGACTCAGGTAATAAGCGGTCGCGATAAAATAGACGTCCTCCTCGCGATCGAACGGAACGGACCACGTCGCCCAACAGGCGCCAAGATCGATCGTCGCGCGCAAATCATCCGGCACTTCGTAAGCGCGCAAATCCACGAGACCCACGCCGTGTTCATCCATGACGTGCTGGAGCACGTCGCTCTCTTTGACGACCTGAAGTTCGTAAGCGAGGACGGCGAGGACGGAGCCCTTCTTGTAATCGCCGGTTGAGATGAGCTCGAGCAGGCGTTCGTTGGCGGCCTCCAGGTTGTCGATCTTAACGAGATTAGCCTCGACGAGATTCGCTCCCAACAGACGGTTGGCACGCATCAACAGCGAACGATGTTCGGGGCTCAGACTCATAAGGAAGGACTAAAGGGACGATCCGACGGCGCCGGTTTTTTTGATGAGACGGGGCTTTCCGCCGTGTTTGATGACGCGTTTCCGCAACGCCTGGGTGAGCTCTGCAAGCCCCGTGCCGGTCAGCGCGGAAATCTTGATGATGTCCACCTTATGCTTCGTCTTGAATTTCTTCAAGTTGGCGGCGGAGGCGGCGACGTCCATTTTGTTGGCCACGACGACGCGGGGCTTTTTAAGGAGCGCCTTGTCGTAGAGCTTCAGTTCATCGACGAGGGTCTTGTAGTCGTCGCGCGGATCGCGGTCGTCGGTGCCGGCCATGTCGATGAGGAACATGAGCAGTGTGCAGCGCTCGATGTGGCGCAGGAAACGGTGGCCGAGGCCCCGGTTTTCACTGGCTCCCTCGATGATACCCGGCACGTCAGCCATCAGCAGACGATCAAAGGTTTCCGGATACTCGATAACGCCAATCTGCGGATGCAGCGTCGTAAACGGATACGCGGCGGTCTTTGGGCGGGCCTTGGTAATGCGCGCGGTAAGCGAGGACTTGCCGGCGTTGGGGAAACCGACGAGGCCGATGTCGGCAATACTCTTAAGCACGAGGCGGAACTTGCCGGTTTCACCGGGTTGGCCGGCGTTGGCGCGTTTGGGAGCACGGTTGGTGGGCGTCTTGAAATGCGTGTTGCCCCAGCCGCCGTTGCCGCCTTTGCAGAGAACGATGCGCTGACCGTCTTCGATGAGCTCGGCGACCGCCTTGCCGGTTTCCTCGTCAATCACGACCGTGCCGAGAGGGAGACGCAGAATGCAGTGTTCGCCTTCCTTGCCGAACTGGTCGGAGCCGCGACCGGGTTCGCCGGCCTTGGCGTTCCAGTGCGGCTTGTATTTATAATCGATGAGATTGTTGGTGTCGTCATCGCCGAGCAGGATGACGTCGCCACCCCGGGCACCGTCACCACCGTTGGGACCGCCCCACGGCTCGTATTTTTCGCGGCGGAAGCTTACGGCTCCACGACCGCCGTCACCGGCTTGAACTTTGATTACACACTCGTCTACGAACATAAGCCGCGATGGTGCACAAAGCAGACCGCTTGCCAAGGGGTGCTTTACAAATCAGCACCCCTGCCCGCTCCCGCCCTCCGTGTGCTTACAGCGCCAGCTTGATGCCCTTGCGCAAATAAGTGGGGACATCGAGGTCCTGGCCTTCGAAAAGATTACGGTCGGTCTTGTCGAAATGACCGCGGCTTTCCACCTCGTTGAAGGAGAATTCGTCCTGGGCCACCGGCGCCGTCACCAGCGGGAGTTCGCCGTTCGATGCCCGGACTGAAGCAACCGCCGTCGCGGTCGTCGCAGGGGCCTTGCCGGCCGTCACGGGCGCTGCGGCAAATGTTTCGGCTTCAATTGGCAACTCGCCGGACGCACGGGCGGCGGCAGGCGTGAGTGCACGCGTGGGGCGGGCCAGCGTCGACGGACGACGCACACCACCGGAACGACCGCCGATGTCGCTCGTGCCGAGCACGACGACCTCAACCTTGCCCTGCATGTCTTCGTCGATCACCGCACCCATGATCACATGGGAATCGCGGCCGAACTGCTCGGTCACGGCCGTCATGATTTCATTCACCTTGGGCAGCGTGAGATCGGTGCCGCCCACAATGTTCACGAGGAGGCGATCGGCCTTGCGGGCGAACTCAGGCGTGGCGAGCAACGGACATTGTTTCACACCTTCGATGGCCTCGGCCACGGCGTTTTCACCACTGCCGGAGCCCAAACCGAAAAGCGTTTTCCCGCCGCGCGTGTGGAAGGCCTGACGGAGCGTGGCGAAATCGAGATTGATGAGGCCCGTGCGGAACAACATCGACCAGATCGATTTCACGCCGCGGCCAATCCATTCGTCGGCGCGCGCGAAGGAATCCAACGCGGTTTCACCTTCCTCGGCTTGCTGGAGAAGAATGTCGTTGGGCAGCGGGATAACCGCGTCACACACCTTGCGAAGAGCGGCCAGACCTTCCTCGGCCTGTTTGACGCGGCGACCGCCTTCAAACGTGAACGGCATCGTCACAAACGCGATGACCAGCGCGCCGGACTCGGCGGCGATTTCCGCCACGGTGGGAGCCGCGCCGCTGCCGGTGCCGCCGCCCATGCCGGCTACAAGAAAAACCATGTCGCAGTCTTTAACGACGGCGGCGATTTTTTCGCGATCAGCCTCGGCGGCATCATGGCCGAGATCGGGATCTCCGCCAGCGCCCAGTCCGCGGGTGATCGACGCGCCGATGAAAATCTTGTCCTGCACCGGCGAGTTCGAAAGCGCCTGGTGGTCGGTGTTAATCACCGCCATCTGCAGGCGGTCGAGGTTCTCCATCTTGAGACGGTCAACCGCGTTGGCGCCGGCGCCGCCGATGCCCACGACCTTGATCGCAATCGTGCGGTCGGTGAGGATTTCGTGGCTGAGCGGGAGTTCGTTGGGATTCATGACGTGATCCTCGTGGGTTGGGTTCAGGCGGTGGCGAAGAGTTTCTTAACCCAGCCGGTCGCACGTGATGCGGCGCGGGGCGCGGCGAGATCGGCTCGGGAACTGAGTCCGTATTGGAGAAGGCCCAGCACGCTGCTGAAACCGGGATCGCGAAGATTTTCCGCAACCCAGCCCGGTGCTTCACCGAGGCGGGCTTGCACACCGAAGACGCGCGCGGCGGCTTCATCGATGCCGGGCAGTTTGGACGTTCCACCCGTGAGGATGATACCGGCGGCGGTTTTTTCGGGCGAGAAAGCGGCGCCGAGTTTTTTGCGAACGACTTCGAACAATTCGGTCGTGCGGGCCGCGGTGATTTGCTCGATGGCGTGGCGCGGGAACTGGCGGTCGCCGATGGCGAAATCGCCGTTGAGCCAGACCTTCTCTGAGCGGTCCTTGGTGACCACCGTGCCGCGGCCAAAACGCAGCTTGAGTTTCTCGGCCTGACCTTCGGTCACGCGAAGTCCGAGGCTGAGGTCGTTGGTGAGATGGACGCCGCCGACCGGGAGCACGCCGGTGAGTTGCGCGCAACCATCACGGTAGAGCACAAAATCCGTGGTGCCTGCGCCGACATCGATCACGAGCACGCCGTTCTGTTTGTCCTCGGCGGAGGCGAGCATGGTGCCCGAGGCGAGACTGGAGAGAATGAGCTCGGCCACGCGGACGTTGAAGCCGCGGATGACATGGATGTTGTCGGCGATTTTGCCTTCCTGACCGTGCACAGTCCAGTAGCCGGCCTCAAGGCGCTGGCCGACGAGATGCTCGGGATCGGGCACGTTGCGGCCATCGAGACGGAAGGGACGGCGGAGGTGGTGAACCACCATGCGGCCTTCGGGAAGATTCTTGGCCTTGGCCAGACGGCAGACGGTGTCGATGTCGGGCGAGCTGACGAGATTGTCCGCCGAGGAAACGTTGACCGCCGCCTCGTTGTAGAAGCCCTCAAGGTGTCCGCCCGTCTGTGCGAGATAGACTTCGTCGATGCGCGTGCCGGCGCTCTGCTCGGCAGCCATGAGCGCGCTGTGAGTGGCCTCGCTGGCGGCCTTAAAATCGGCGACGGCGCCCTTGATGACGCCGCGCGACTGGCACTCGCCGACTCCGATGATGTGAAGCGTGCGGCCCTGGGTGAGCTCGCCGATGAGGACGGTGACCTTGGAGGTGCCGATTTCAACGGCGCCGATAAACTTGGTTCTAGAAATCACGTTTCGTGGGAGAAGAGTTACGAGGAGGAAGGGAGAAGAGCGCTGTGCCCGAGGTCTGTCCGGGCCTGATCACTGCAGCGGTCGAGGAACGGGAGCCCGCAGAGCTGTCAGGCGTGGTGTCGAAGGAAACCGGCACCTGCTTGTCGCCGATGGCGAGGTTGACGGACTTCAGCTGGCCGGTGGCGTTCTGGCGGCGGGTTTCACCGAGGATGTAATCAAGCCGGGCGAGCTGGCGGTAAAAACTGTCCTGTGAAGAACCGAAGGTGATCACCTCGACCTCGGTCGATTTCACCACGAGCGTTCGGTCGAGTCCGAAGCGGGCAAGCGAGACGATCTTGAAACTGTGATAGATCGCCGGCACCGCGGCCTGGGCCGTGCCGAGCAGATCGGCCACCGCATCCATGCCCTCAATCCGCACAAAGCCGGAACCCTCGCGAACGAGCTTCACGCCATCGATAAAGGGAAGCGCCTCGGTCATCACGGGATCATATCCAAATCCCGAATACACCATGCCGTCGCGGGCCACCATAAAGGCGACCGGCACCGCATCACCGATGCGCGCCATGACACGGGAAACCGGCGTGCGCTCCTGCAAGGTGACGACGAGCACGTCGGGAAACTTGCGCTCAATGACCGCCTTGCTCACCTGCCCGCTCTCCTCGAGGCGGCGCTTGAGATCCACGAGATCGAGCTCCATCAGGCTGGAGGCCTTGGGTAGCTCAAGCGTCCGCTGCACCCAGGCCTTGTCGAGCACACCGTCAGTGCGCACCGCGAAATCACGGACCGGCACGCCCTTGGTCGGCGCGGTGATGCGCGTGGGGTTGGTTTCCCACAGATGAATAATTTCGAAAACGCCCCAGCCGGCGGCACCGAGCACGAGCACGAGGCCGACGATGTTGCCCACGGCCATCACCAGACGCTTCTTGCCTTCCCGACCCATCGCACGCGGACGCACCGGCTGCGGAATATCGCGCCAGGAGCGGGTCGAAGGAGGATTTAAATGGGACTGGCTCATGAAAAAAACAGAAGGTCAGGCACCCTTGCTAAAACGCTGCAAGGCAGGACTCACCAATTCACGGACCAACGCGGTAAAATCCAGCCCGGCGCAGCGCGCGCTCATGGGCAAAAGACTGGTCTCTTTCATGCCGGGCAGCGTGTTGATTTCGAGCAAATAAAGGGGGTTATTCACATTTTGCTCACAGAGGATGAAGTCCACCCGCGAATAGTCGCGGCAACCGCACGCCGCAAAAGCAGTTTCAGCGGCCTTTTGGATGGTTTTGGTAAGCTCATCGGAAAGCGGTGCCGGGGCAAAATACTCGGTCGCGCCCTTGGTGTATTTGCTGGCGAAGTCATAGACGCCCGATTTCGGCCGGATCTCAACCACGCCCATCGCTTTGCCGTTCAAAACGCCCACCGACAACTCACGTCCAACCAGCCGTTGCTCGATCAGCCAGTTGCCCGCCGTGATACCGTCGAGCGCCTGAGCCAAGACAGTCCGGTCGGTCGCCATTGTGAGGCCCACGCTGCTGCCCTGATCGTTGGGTTTCACCACGACCTGATCACCCAAAGCGGCGATGACCGCGTCCGCCGTCGGTTTTTGCGCGGCGGAAAAAGTCAGTCCCTTGGCCACACCGACACCTTGCGCGGCGGCGGCGGCTTTGGTCGCAGCTTTGTCCATGGTCAACCCACTGCCGGCGGCATCGCAGCCGGCGTAGGTCACACCTGCCGCATCCAGCAAGCGCTGCATACCGCCATCTTCGCCAAACGTGCCGTGAAGCGTGGAAAATACCACATGCCGGGCCGGGTCGAGCCCCGCAGGCAATGCATCGGCATCGATCGAGAACAACCGCGTGGGAAAACTGCGGGCGAGCGCGAGGGCCGAAGCGGCGCCCGAACCGAGTGAAACCTCGCGCTCGGATGAGGTGCCGCCGCTAAAAACGGCGATGATCGGTTCTTTCATGTTCATAAAACGTCCTTCCATTGTTTGCCGTAAAGCAGCACCTCGGGTTCGAGCGTCACGCCTTGCGCCTGCTCGACGCGGGCGCGCACCCGACGCACCAGTTCAATCACGTCGCCGGCCGTGGCATCACCGCGATTGACGATAAAATTAGCGTGAATGGTCGACACTTCCGCATCCCCCACCCGCTCGCCTTTGAGCCCGCTGGCATCGATCAAACGGCCGGCGGAATCATTGGGCGGGTTCTTGAAAATGCAGCCCGCACTCGGCTCGCGAGGTTGCGACTTCTGGCGCTTTTCTTTGTAGGCTTCGATCTGCTTCGCGATGGAGGCGGCTTCGGATTGCGAAGCCGGTTTGAGCAACGCCCCGAGAGCAATGGCGTCATGCAACTCCGCGCAATGCCGGTAGTCCACGTGCATCTCCGACTTCTTCAAGGTGCGCACTTCGCCGTCGAAGGTCATCACCGAGACTGAGTCGACCACGTCAAACATCCAGCCGCCCATCGCTCCCGCATTCATGCGCAACGCACCGCCCAGATTGCCCGGAATACCTTCCAAAAATTCGAAGCCCACCAAGCCCGCCTTGGCCGCAAGCCCGCAGAGATTTTTCAAACGCAGTCCCGCGCCCGCCCACACGTGCCCATCGGCCCGCGGTTCAAATATTTCCCACGCCGGCTGGCGCAGGCTGATCACGAGTCCGTCCACGCCCTCGTCCGGCACGACCAGATTGGATCCGCGGCCGAGGATGATCAGCGGCAACGCGCGCGCTTTCGCCGTCTTCACCAGCGCTTGCAAATCCGCCATGTCCGCCGGCTCCGCATAAATGCGCGCCGCACCGCCGAGACCAATAGTGGTTTTGCGAGCGAGCGATTCTTCACGCTTCACCTTGGTCTGCGGTGAAACCACCTCGCGCAGCGCCGCCGCCACTGCGTCCCAGCGCGCCGCTTCGATTGCCGCAAGCCAGCCGCGCGCCATCCCATCGATGTCGCCCGCGCCAACAAAGGCCACGAAGTCACCCGGCTTAAGTCCGGCGCTCAGCGCCGACAACGTCGCCCCAGGATCGCCTTCGTGGTAAACCACCGGCAGTGCCGGCGCGGTTCGCTTGAGCTCGTTCTCTAGATCCCTGGTCGTGCCACCGGCGATGGGAGCTTCGCCCGCACCATATACATCGAGCAGATAAACCGCGTCGCTCAACGCGAGCGCGGCGGCAAACGCCTCTTTGAATTGAGCCGTGCGACTGAAGCGGTGTGGTTGAAAAACAACTACAAGCCGGCCGTCGCCGCGCGTGCGCAAGCTGCCGAGCAACGCGCGGATCTCCGCCGGGTGATGCGCGTAATCCTCGATCACCGTCAAATCCTTCGCCGCATGCAGCACGGCCTGACGCCGGCGCACGCCCGGATAATCCGCCAGAGCCCGTCCGGAAAGTCCTTCGACGCCCACGATGTGGGCGACCGCCAGCGCAGCCGTCGCGTTCAACACATTAAAATCTCCCATGGCCTGCACCGTGGCGGCCGGAAAAGGAAACCCTCCGCCCAAGCTGAGTTCGGTATGCGCACCCAGCGCCGCACCGAGCGCGCCACGATAATCGCCCGTTTCGCCGAAGGTGATGGCTTGCTGGCTGAGTTGCCGCGTCGCGTTGCGTGTAAAATCGCAGCCTGAGTTCACCAGCACCGCGCGCTTCGTGCGCGTGAAGAGCAAATGAAACGCCCTCTCCAAATCGGCCGCCGTGCGGTAGTGATCGGGATGATCCCAATCGAGATTCACCGCCACCGTGATTTCGGGAGAGAAGCTCGCGATCGTGCCATCGCTCTCGTCGATCTCGGCCACGACCCAGTCGTTGCTGCCGGCACTGGCGGGCGCGATCGCGTCATCCGCAAACAATCCGCCGAGCACATAACCTGCGGGGAAACCGGCCGAGCGAAACGCCGCGATCACCATCGCGGTGGTCGTGGTTTTTCCATGGGAACCGCACACAGCGATGAGGCGGCGGTCGCGCGTCGCCTCGGCCAGCAGTTCGCCGCGCCGCACCACGCGCAGATCGCGCGCCTTCGCCGCCAGCATCACCGGATGAGCGGGGCCGATGGCCGACGAACAGGCGACCAGGTGGCAATCCGCAGGAATTTCCCCCGCGCCGGTGATGACGACTCCGGCACGCTGCAACTGCACGCGCATCGCATCGACCATCGCGTCATCTTCGCCACTCACGCGGAATCCGCGTCGCGCCAGATAAATGGCCAGCGGCCCCACGCCCATACCGCCCACGCCGGCGCAATGGATCGCGGTCACTTCATGACCAAAAAGATGCGGCAACACCGTGCTCATGCGGCGGGCTTGGCGCCGGCATTCAAATTTTCTAAATCATCGAGGATCAGCGTCAGCGTGGCTTCGTGATCGAGACGGTTCAGGTGGGCGCGGATGCTTTGACGGCGTGCGTCATCCCGTAGCAAGGAGAACACGGCGGCCGTCAGTTCGGGCAGCTTCGTCTGCTCGATCACGAGTCCCGCGCCCTGCTGTTCGAACCACACGGCGTTGGCGCGTTGATGATCATCGGCTGCGTGCGGATACGGCAGCACGATCGCCGGCGTCTCACAGCGAATCAGCTCCGCGATGGATCCCGCGCCCGCACGACCGATGACGAGATCGGAGGCCGAGAGCAGCGCGGCCACTTGATCGCAGAAGGGAGAAAACACCGCCGTGACTTTCGAACGATCGGCCGCGGTCAGCGTCTGCACTTCCGCCATGCCCTTCCCAAGACCCGTGACGCAATAAAGCTGGATGCCTTCAAGCGCGAGTTGCGGCAGCTCGCGACGCGCCCAGTCGTTGAGCACAGTCGCACCCTGGCTTCCGCCGAAGATCGAGAGCACTTTTTTCGACGGATCGAGACCGAGCAGGCGGCACGCCTCTTCGCGCGGCAGACGGGTGATCTCACGGCGCACCGGCAGACCGGCGTGACGAATCACACCCTCGCGCAAACCCGGCAGATTGATGCCGGGCGGCAGATAAACGCGGCGCGAAAAACGGGCGAGCGTGCGAATGGCACGACCGGGGACGCGATTGGCTTCATGCAACGCGACAGGCACGCCGCGCAACCGGCCGGCCACGATGATTGCCGCCGTCGTGAAGCCGCCGAATCCGACGATGCCGGCGGGCTTCAGCGTGCGAACCAGTTTCATGCTGACGAAAAAACCTTTCGTCTGCGACACGATGAACTTCACGAAGCCACCGGGCTGAAGCGTGAAAGGCGCGCCGGGAATCGGCACGAAATTCAGGTCTGGATATTTCTCGATCAGGCGCGCGTCGACACGCTTCTGGCTGATGAGCAGCGTGGCCTTGTGTCCACGACTGGCGAGGCCCTCGGCGAGCGCGATGCCCGGAGAAAGATGTCCGCCCGTGCCGCCGCAAGAGATGAGATAGGTGCTCAAGAAAGTTCCTCCATCGACCGCCGGCCGGAGCCGAGCCCGGTGCGCGACCACGTGCGTTGCGTGTTAAGAATGATGCCGATGAGCACGCCCATGAGCAGCAGATTGGAGAGGCCTGCGCTGATGAACGGCAGCGACATGCCCTTCGTCGGGAACACGCCGGTGACGACACCGAGATTGATGATCGCCTGGAGGCAGATCATCAGGATCGCACCCGAGACCAGCAGGTATTGAAACATGTTGGGTGCACGGCGCAGGTGCATAAACCCGGCGATGAAGATGATCGTGAACACGCCGACCACGCCGAGCGTGAAGACCATCCCCAGTTCCTCACCAATGACCGCGAAAATAAAATCCGTGTGCGCCTCGGGCAGGAAACTCATCTGCTGTCTGCCCTGCCCCAGACCGACGCCGTCTTTGCCGCCAACTGCGAAGGCCAGCAACGATTGCCAAAGCTGATAGGTGCCGGATTGGCGGTTGGCCTCCACATCCAGATAGGCCGTGAAACGCTGGAGCCGGTTCGGGATCAAGATCACCACGACGGTCAACACTGCCATCGCCACGATCACGATCGGCACGATGTAGCGCCAGCTGCCACCCGCCAAAAAAATCATCAGGACGCCGACCGCGAAAATCAGCGCGGCCGTGCCGAGGTCGGGTTCCTTCGCGACGAGCGCCGCGAACGCCACCACGATGCCGATCGGTAGCGCGAAACCGAATTTCCAATGGCCGATGCGCGTCTGGTTAAGCGCCAGATAATGCGCCAGACAGAAGACCATCGCGACTTTGCTGAGTTCGGAAACCTGGAGGCGGAGCGGCCCCAGTCCCAACCAGCGACGGCTGCCTTTGACCTCGATTCCGATGTGGGGAATCAGCACCAAAAACAGACCGAAGATGGCCACGCCACCCACCACCCACACATGGCGGCGGGCGTATTCGAGGTCCATGCGACTCACCACAAACGCCGCAGTCGCGGCCATCGCCACCCCGATGATTTGCTTGGTCAGATACGAATACGGTCCGCCACGAAACGAAATCGTCGCGCTAAACAGAATCGTGAGTCCGAGGAAAACCAGCCCGATGGCACAGACGACGATGATGGCTGCCGGATTGAATGCGAAACGACCGCGATGCAGGTCGGGCGCAGAAACGTCGTGGGCCATCTGGGCGGATTCCGTGGAGCGTGATAGTCGGGTTAATCAGACTCGGATGCCTTATTCGATCTTGGGCGCACCGGATTCTTCGACGCGAATGATCGGAGCGTCGGCAGACTCGGGAGCCGGAGTCATGAAAGGCGAGCTGGCGGCGGGAGCCGGCGAAGACTCGAGCAACGGCGAGCTGAAGATCGGCGCAGCGGGAGCTGCGGGTGTGGGAGTCGGAGTCGTCACGGGAGCGCTGATCGCCGGAGCGGGCTTGGCGGTGGCGCCGGCCTTGGCGGCGGGAGCCTGCCAGCCAGGGATCTTCAACGACTGGCCCACGCGGAGCTTGGTGGGATCGGCAATGTTGTTGGCCGTGGCGATCTCGCCGACCTTGACCTGATATTTCTTGGCGATGGCGCCGAGGGTTTCACCGGCCTTGACCACATGCGTGACCGCGGCGGAAGCGGCCGGAGCGGAAGCTGCGGGAGCCACCGTCTTGGCAGCCGAGGGAGCGGTGGCGGCCGAGGGCGCGGCACCGGACTTGCCGGGGATCGTGAGCTTCTGGCCGAGCTTCAGCGTCGAATCGGCGCGCATGTTATTGGCGGCGGTGAGCTGTTTCACGGTGACGCCGTGCTTCTTCGAGATGGACCAGAGGTTGTCGCCCTTGACGACGGTGTAGGTCGCGGAGGGAGTTTCTACCGGAGCGGTTTCAATGGTCGTGGCGGCGGTAGAGCCGGGACGCGTCGGGCTGAAGCGCACCGCTGCGAGATCGGAAGACGGCGCGGGCTCGGAAACGGGCGAGAGATTATCGGAAGCACCGATCGGCGAAGCGTCGGAACCGGTTACGGGTGCGGATGCGATGGCGGACTTTTTTCCGGTGGAACGGCAGCCGGGAATGGCGAAGACGAACATGAATACGGCGGCATGGACGGCCATGACTACGCCGAAGATTTTAACGAGTTTCATAGATGAGTTTGGTTTTGGAAATTTGAGATGAAGATAAGACTTAGACGACGGTTGCGCCCACACTATTCACAAGCGCAACGAACTGCCGTCCACGGTCCTCGTAGTTTTTGAACTGATCGAAACTCGCGAACCCCGGACTGAGCAGAATGTTATCGCCGGCGACAGCGAGGGCCGCCGCTCGGCGGACGGCCTCGTTTAAATCACCGCATACGGTGTGACGCAGTCCGCTCGCGCCCGCAAAGGTCGCCAGCACACTGCGCGTTTCACCGATAAAAAAAGCATGCTTCACCTGGGGCGCAAGCCGGCGCACGAAAGAAGCGACATCGCCGCCCTTCGATTTGCCGCCGGCGATCAGGATCACCGGTGCGGCAAAGCCCGCCACCGCCGCCTCGACTGCGTGGAAATTCGTGGCCTTCGAGTCGTTCCACCACGTCACGCCGTCGCGCACGGTGACGCGGGCGAGACGGTGTTCGCCCAGGCTGAACGACTGCGCGGCGGCATAGAGCGCCGTCTCGCGCAGGCCGTGGCTCCGCCACCAGGCGGCGGCGATCAGGAAGTTTTCCCGCTGCGGATAATGCGCGAACACCGTGCCGCGCAACAACACGTCGCCCCCCTGCTCTTCCGTCGATACGTGAGCCTCGGCGGGAAGCGTCTGGCCAAATTTTTCCGCGTAGCGCTGCACACTGCTGCCGGCGAATACATGGCCGCCCACGCTGCGTTCAAACAAACGCCACTTGGATTGGAAATACTCCTCCATCGTGCCGTGACGCTCGAGGTGATCTTCGGCGAAGTTGGTCCACAACGCCGCATCGGCGCGGAAGTAACGGAGCGTCTCGGATTGAAACGAACTGACTTCGCACACCGCGATGGAATCAGGCGCGCCGCCGTCACGCTCGGTGACGAGTTGTGAAAACGAGAACCCGATGTTGCCCGTCGCGTAAGCGTCACGATCCACCGAGCGCAGCGCGTGCGTCAGGAATTCCGTGAGCGTGGTCTTGCCGTTGGTGCCGGTGATCGCGACGACCGAGCCGCGCCAGAACAACGAGGCGAAATCCAACTCCGACAAACACACCGCACCGGCCGCACGCGCTTCGGATATCCACGGGTGCGTGGGAGGAAATCCCGGCGAATAAATCACCAGCTGATGAGCTGAGGCGGCCGCACCACGAAATTCAGTGAGCGCACCGTCCAGACCTTTTTGATCAAAGATCACCCCGGTGCCGCCGACCTTGGCGACGAGCGCCGCGAGCGCGCGTCCGCTCACCCCGCCGCCAAAAATGGCCACGGGATGCGCAAGAAGCGGATCGATGAATTCGGGTATAATGAGTGACATCAGCGGAGTTTAAGCGTGCCGAGTCCGGCGAGTGCGCACATGAGCGAGATCACCCAGAAACGAAGAACGACCTTCGTCTCGGGCCAGCCGGCTTTTTGAAAATGGTGATGAATCGGCGCCATGCGGAAGAAGCGTTTGCCCTCACCGCAACGACGCTTCGTGTATTTGAAGAAACCGACCTGGATGATCACCGAGATCGCCTCGACCACGAACACGCCGCCGACGATTACCAGCGTGAGCGGCTGCTGCACCATGAAGGCGATCATGCCGATCAGGCCACCCAGCGCGAGGGAACCGGTGTCACCCATGAAGAGCTCGGCGGGATAGGAGTTATACCACAGGAACGCCATGCCCGCACCGACCAGTGCGCCGCAAATCACCGCAAGTTCGCCGGTGCCGGGCACGTGGCTGATGAGCAGATACTCGGCAATTTTCACGTTGCCCGCCGCGTAGGCCATGATGCCGTAGACCAGCGCCACGGTGATCGTGCAACCGATGGCGAGACCGTCGAGACCATCGGTCAGGTTGATCGCATTGCTGAAGCCGACCACCCAGAAGAACACCAACACGAACAAAGCCGCGACCGGCATGGCCGTGAGGATCGGATACTTGAGGAACGGGACCCAGAGCTCGCGGATTTTGTCGGCGCTCATCGGGTGCCATACGAGCGCGGCCAGGGCGATGATTGTGATGAGCGTCTGCCACACGATTTTCTCGCGCGAGGAAATGCCGTCACGGTTCTTTTTGACGACCTTGAGGTAGTCGTCACGGAAGCCGACCGCAGTGAGTGCGGCGTAAACAAACAGCGCGACCACGACCCAGATATTAGGCTTGGCCCAAAGGACGGTGCTGATGAACACCGAGAAAAAGATCAGCAATCCGCCCATCGTGGGCGTGTTCTTTTTGTCGAACTTCTGGGCAAGTTCACCCGTGCGGTCGTCATCGTAGTGCTGGCCGAACTTGAGCGCGCGCAGCTTGCGGATCAACCACGGCCCTATGATGAAACCGATGAGCGTGGCCGTGCCGGCGCCGAGAAGGGTGCGCAGCGTGATGAACCGCAGCACACGCAGCGGCCCCCAGTATTGTTCATAATCGGCAAGGTAACTTAACATGGTTTAATGCGCGGCGAGCGCAGCCTCCCCGGTTAAAATGGTTTCGAGCTGATAACGACGGCTGCCCTTGATGAACACGGCACCCTTGAATCCGTCGAGTCGGGCGCGCACGGGATCCAGCGAAGCAACCACGTCGACCTGCGCGGCAACGGCTCCGTTTTCCAACGCACCTTGACGCACCAACTCAGCATCGTCGCCGATGATCATCAGACGATCGGTGCGACGCAGCCGGATCGAGCGACCCAGCGCGCGGTGATACATGGCCGAGTCCGCACCGAGTTCGCCCATGCAGCCGATGACCAACAGGCGCGGCTCGGTTTCCGGCGCGAGCGCGTAGAACGCATCCAGCGCGTCACCCATCGCCGCGGGGTTGGCGTTATAACAATCAATATAGAGCAAGCGTCCGTCCTCGTGACGAAGTTCGCCGCGCAACGCGGCCGGCTGCCAGTGGGTGAGACGTTCGCGAATCGTGTCGGCGCGCACGCCGAGCAACAGCGCGGCGCGGATCGCGAGCGCGGCGTTTTGCGCCATGCCGTCGGAGACGCGACGCAGGGCAAAGTTGAGCGCCTTGCCCGTGACTGAATCGCGCATCGCGATGAGCGTTTCCTCGGCGCACTGGATGAGCGTGAAAAACGTGTTGGCCGGCGGCAGATCGGACTGCAGTGCGATATCAGCGCGGCCGAGACGCCAGGTGTTGGCCTTGAGCGAACGGAATGCTTCGAACGCGAGACAGGATTGGGGAAACAATGCGGAGCCCCCCGTGCGCACGCCGGCCAGCAACGCGGCCTTGGCCTGCGCGACGCCCTCGATGCCACCGAGTTCCTGCAAATGCGCAGGTGCGACCAGCGTGATGATTCCAAAGTCCGGCTCGATCATGCCGGCGAGCACTTCCATTTCACCGGGGCCGCTGATTCCGGCTTCAATCACCGCGAATTGATGACGCTCGGGATCGATGCGTGTGAGCGTGAGCGGAACTCCGAGATGGTTGTTAAGGTTGCCCTCGGTAGCCAGCACTCCGCCCGCTTCACCGCCGAGCAACAGCGCGAGCAGGTTCTTGGTCGAGGTCTTGCCCGCGCTGCCCGAGATGCCGATCACGGGGCCGCGGAATGTGCGGCGGTGTTCACGGGCGATTGCCTGGAATGCCAGGAGCGGATCCGCGACGACGAGTTGCGGGAGCGCAATATCCGGATTGGCGCGCGCGACGAGCGCAGCACTGGCACCGGCGGTTTGCGCAGTCGCCAGAAAATCGTGGCCGTCGCGTTTGTCGGTCTTGAGCGCGACGAAAACCTGTCCGTTGCGCAGCTGGCGCGTGTCCGTGGTGTAGCCGGTCAGCGGCGACGACGGCAACGACGTCCATTTACCGGAAGTCCAGGCGGCGAGGGTTTCTGGGGTGAAGACGGGCACGGCAGATCACGCGTGTTGGTTGATTTGTTTGATCTCGATCAACTCGCGCACGACCTGGCGGTCATCGAACGGGCTGACGGTGTCCGCAAATTCCTGATACGTCTCGTGGCCCTTGCCGGCGATGAGCAGACAGTCGCCGGGCTTGGCCATGTCGAGGGCGAGGCTGATGGCGCGGCGGCGGTCCTCGATCCACGTCATCTTGAGCGGCGCGGTGACGCCGGACTGCATGTCGTTGAAAATCTGGGTGAGCGCTTCGTTGCGCGGATTGTCGGCCGTCGCGAAGGCGAAGTCGGCGTATTCCTGCACGGCCTTGACCATCATCGGACGCTTGGCGCGATCTCGGTTTCCACCGCAGCCGAACACCACGAGCAGGCGGCCCGGAGTAATGGTGCGCAACATGCCGAGGGCGTTGCTCAACGCGTCATCGGTGTGCGCGTAATCCACGAGCACATTGAAAGCCTGGCCTTCCTCGATGCGCTCCATGCGCCCGGGAACTCCGGCGAAATCACGGAGACGTCCGAGCACGGTGCGCGGATCGCGGCCGAGCCCGTAAGCGGTCGCGAGCGCGGCCAGCAGGTTGCTCACGTTGTAGCGGCCGATGAGCGGCGAATCGACGAGCACTTCGCCCTCGGGCCAGACGAGCTTGAAGGTCGTGTTCTTGAAGTTGAGCGAGACGTTCTCGGCGCGGACTTGCGCGGAGGCATGTTCGCCGTAGGTGACCACGCGGTTGCCGGGAACAGCGGCGTGGATCTTATCCACAAGTTGCACACCGTGGGGATCGTCGATGTTGACGATGGCGACTTTCGGCTCGGCACCGGTGTGGCCGGTGAAAAGACGGGTCTTCACATCGAAGTAGGCCTCCATCGACTTGTGATAATCGAGGTGGTCGCGGGTGAGATTGGTGAAGACGGCGGCGCCGAATTCGAGACCGAGCACGCGCTGTTGATCAATGCCGTGCGAGCTGACTTCCATCACGGCCTGTTTGCAGCCGGCGTCGCGCATCTGCGCCAGCATGCCAAAAATATCGAGCGACTCGGGCGTGGTCTTGTAGGAAGGAACCGTGCGGGCGCCGAGGTCGTAGTTGATCGTGCCGATCAAGCCCACGCGCTGCTCACCGTTGAGCAGATGCTTGATGAGATGAGTGACGGTGGTCTTGCCGTTGGTGCCGGTGACGCCGACAACCTGAAGATCGCGGTCGGGGAATTTGTAGAAACGGCGGGCGACCGCGGCCAGCGTCGCTCGGGCGTCGGCAACCTGGATAAAGGTCACCTTGGCCGGCGTAGGCGTGGGGATTTTCTGGGTGACGACGGCAACGGCACCGCGGTTGATTGCTTCGTCGATGAAACCGGCGCCATCGGAACGAAGTCCGGGCAAAGCGAAGAACAGCGTGCCCGGCACGACGCGGCGGCTGTCCATCACGAGGCCGGAGATCGGACGGTCGAGGGAGCCTTTGACGGCAATCGCCTCGTTCTCACTGAAATACTCGGAGAGTTTGGGTGCCATTTTGAAGACGCGGTTGCTGACGGGATCGGAGGCGCGACGGGTGAAAGCCACGGCGCGGGGTTGCTGTTGAAACGCGCTGATGAGCGCGTGGTTTTGAGTGAGATAGCCGATCATCGACGGCCTCCATCCATGACCAGCAGATTGCGACCTGGTTCGATCACCGGCTTGATATCCATGTATTGGATCAGCTGCTCGGCGATGTGCTTGAAGCTCGGGGCGGCCACGACCGAACCGTAACCGACGCGACCATTGGCGGGTTTGCCATCGTCGACGATCACGGTGATTACGACGCGCGGACGGCTCGCGGGGAAGAAGCCGACGAAGGAACCGACGTGATTGCGCTCGGAGTAGCGGCCGTTGATGAGCTTCTGGGCGGTGCCGGTTTTGCCCGCGACCTCGAAGTTGGGAATCGCGGCCATCGGAGCGGTGCCTTCCTTGGAAGCGACGCCTTGAAGCATGCGCGCCATCTGCTCGGCGGTCTTGGTCGAGATAACGTGGCGGCGGACGGAGCCGGTGAAGTTATACACAACTTCTCCAGATTCATCGGTGACCTGGCGGATGACCTGCGGACGCATGAGCATGCCGCCGCTGGCGATCGTAGCCATCGCCATGTGAATCTGCATCGGCGTGGCCGAGATACTGTAACCGGCGGGAATGCGCGTGATATCCACACCGCTCCATTTATCCACCGTATTGAGGTAGCCGGAAACTTCGCCGCCAAACGGGAAGCCGCTCTTCTCGCCAAAGCCGAAAGCGCGGGCGTAGTCGTAGAGTTTCTGTTCGCCGAGCTGCATGCCGAGCTGGGCGGCGCCGACGTTGCTGGAGTGGCTGATGATCTCGGCGACTGTGAGCGGATGATCAAACTCGTGGTCATCGCGCATGAAACGGCGCGGCTTGCCCTTGTATTCGATGGAGTCGATCGAGCAGTTGAAACGCGTATCGGGACGGACGAGGCCGTCGTTGAGCGCGCCGGAAGCGGCGACGATCTTGAAGGTCGAACCGGGATCGAGGATGTCGGTGATGGCGACGTTGCGCATCTGCCCCATCTCGTCCTTGGAAAGCTCGTTGTATTCGTTGAGGTTGAAGGTCGGGTAATTACCAAGGGCGAGCACGAAGCCGCTGTGCGGATCGCTCACGATGACGGTGACCTTCTTCGGGTTGAACTTTTTGACGATCTCGTCGATCTCCTGCTCCACAATGTGCTGGATGGCTGAATCGATGGAGAGACGCACGGTGTAGCCGGCGGTCGCGGAGACTTCGCGATTGCGGAACTGGGCGAGCTCGCGGCGCAGGCCATCCTTCTCGGATTCGCGCCAGCCGTCCTGACCGCGCAGGTAGAAATCAGCGAAGGCCTCGACGCCGGCTGCCGGTTCGCCGGCTTTGTTAACGAAGCCGATCAAGTGCGCGGCGAGCTGGTTGTGCGGATACGCGCGGGTGTAGGTGCGGTTGCCGTAAACGCCCTTGATGCCGAGCTTGCTGATCTGGTCGTAGGTGGATTCCTCCACCGCTTCGCTGAGCTTGGCCCAACGGATCAGGCGCTCACCGGAAGCGGACACTTCTTCGGCCGAAGCCTCGGTGGATTCGGCGGTCGCGGCGGTGGACGGAGCCGCGACGCTGCCGCGGGTCTTGGTGTTGAAAATACGGGCGAGCTCGGCTGGCTGCATGTTGAGCAGACGGGCGAGCTCGGGCCACTTGGGTTCGTCGGCCTTGAGGAGAGCCTGGGGATCCACGCCGAGAACGATCAGGGAACGCGAGGTGGCGAGACGGTCGCCCTTGTCATCCAGAATGTCGCCACGTTTGGCAGACTCGACGGTGATCTGGCGGCGCGCGCGTTCAACAAAGCTCATCAGCCGCTCGCGCTCGAACACGTGCAGATCCAGCAACCGGATACCTATGCAACCGAAGCAGGCAAGAATGCCAGCTCCGAGAAGCACGATACGGTAGTTGGATGCGAAACCTTTGGACATGAATCAGAGCGGCGCGAGGCGGAGCGGTTGTTAGCGGGAATTGTTGGCGAGGCGGAAACGCACGGGAGTAACCGTGCCCGTGATGACGGCTTCGGGGGCGAAGACCTCGGCGTTGTTACGCGAGGCGAGACGGCGCTCCGGCGATTCGCTCACGCGCACGACCTGCGGCTCCTTGGGGAGAACGAGACCGAGCTTCCACTCGGTGTTGCGACGGGCGAGCACGTCGATGGACTGCTCACCGGTCACCTGGGTGTTGAGTTCGGAGAGGTGGCGCTCGGCCTCGACGATGCGCTGCTCAAGGAGCTTGGTGTTATTGGCCGTAAGGGAAATCTGGTGACGCAGCCAGACGGTGCCCAGACCGATGGATCCGCTGAAGCAGATCATAACCAGCGTGTAGATGAGGAGCTGGTTCACGAAGGCGTGGGTGTCTTTCTTGTTCATGGCGGGGAGGCGCTTTGGGCGCGGAGAGGTTTTAGGCGGTGGGGATTGGTTACAGTTTGCGGAGGGCGCGCAGCTTGGAGGAACGGCTGCGGGGATTGGCGGCGATCTCGTCGGCGGACGGCGTGATCGGACGGCGGGAAAGGAGATCGGCGTGTTTCACGCGCAGGTCTTGCGGACGGTGGTCGTCCTCGCCTTCGGGCAAACCGGCGAGATGGCGGAAGTATTGTTTGGCAATGCGGTCTTCCAGCGAATGGAAGCTGATCGCGCAGAGCACGCCGCCGGGAGCGAGACGTTCGAAGGCGGCGGGCAGCGCACGCTCGATGGCACCGAGTTCGTCGTTCACGGCGATGCGGATGCCCTGGAACGCGCGCGTTGCCGGATGAATCTTGGAGGTGAAACGGTCGCGGGGAGGAATCGCCTCGGAGATCAGCGTGGCCAGCGAGGCGGTGCGGCTGAGCGTGCCGGTGCCACGGGCGGCCATGATGGCGCGCACCACGTGACGCCAGTTTTTCTCTTCGCCGTATTCGCGGATGGCGCGGACGAGCATCTCCTCGGTGGCGGTCTCTAGCCACACGGCGGCGGATACGCCCGAACGCGGGTCCATGCGCATGTCGGCAGGAGCGTCGTTGCGAAACGAAAAACCGCGCTCGGCATCGTCGAGTTGGAAGGACGAAACACCGAAGTCGAAGAGGATGCCGTCGAACTTATCCACAGGAAGTTCACCGAGGCGACCGAAGTCACGGTCGATGAGCGCGAACCGGCCCTCGAATTCCATGCTGATGATTTCGGCGCGGGGTTGCGCAGCGGGATCGCGGTCAAGCGCCACGACATTGACGCCGGGGGCGGCTTCCAGAATTGCACGCGTGTGCCCGCCGCCGCCAAACGTGGCGTCGAGGTAGCGGCCGCCGGAACGCGGGGCGAGCAGGTCGAGCGTCTCGCGAAGGAGAACGGGCTGGTGTCCGGGAGTCGGCGTCATGGCAACAATGGCGGCCTCAGGCTGCATGGCGCGCGGGGGCGGACGACGGTTGCGAAGGCGAATAACGGAAGAGCGGACCGCGCAGCCACACCGGACGGGCGGCCATGGCGACAGCGCGGTTGCTCTGCTCGAAACGAACGCGGACATCCGTGGCGGCAATCGACGGAACGCTCCAACGCTGGCGGCGGCCGAGTCGGGCTGGTAGTTCCAGCGAGCGGATCGGAAGAAGGGGACGACTTGGACGCATGGGTTATATTCCGATGCGGCGCATGAGATCGCCGAAGTTCTCCCCGGCGGTCCGCTGCTCCACCCGACTCCAACGGTCGGGGCTATAAAGGCTGAATTTCGTAAGCGAACCCACGAGCACTGCATCCTTCGAGATGCCGGCATGCGTGAGCAGGTCGCCGTTGACCATGATGCGCCCCTGCTTGTCGAAGCCGATGGTCTGCGTCTGCGAGAAAAAACGGGCGGCAAAGTCCTGTCCCGAGCCGTCGGACAACGCGATGGCCTCGATTTTGGTGCGCAACTTGGCGACCTCGGCGGGCGGCAGAATGGCAATGTAACCGTCCGGATGCGGCGTCGCGAGGAACTGCTCCCCTTCACCGTGCGCAGAGCGCCACGCAGACGGAATCGTAACACGATTTTTGTCGTCGAGCGTGTGCCTGAAAAGGCCGGTGTAACTTGTGCCGGAAAGGACCATTAGGACATAGGAAAGCCGCGAAGGCCCCCACAGTGCCCCATTTCAACCCATTTTACCCCACACCGGTCAAGACATCTCCTCTATTTAACCCCTGTTTGGGGGAAAAACTTATTCACAGTCGGTGCATTGCCCCATGTTCAATCGCCCGCATTAAGCTGCAAGCGCATGGCAGTAGCGCGCCAATTGACGGTCGGTCAGTTCAGGCGACCGCTCCAAAACCATGGTCGCTTCCGGACGCCAGAGCAGCGCCCGCAGCGGCTCGAGCAACCGGCGCGGCACGTCCGGATCCACCAGATTGCGAAGAATCGCCAATGTCTGGCGTGATGCCGGCAAGCCCAGCCACTCCAGAACCGCAAAGACTCCTCCCCGCTCATGCACCGCCGCCACTTCGTCCCAACGCAGTTCGCCGGTTCCCCGCAGTTCGTCATGCGCCGCCAAAAACGAAACCAGCGCCGGAGTTTCGTCCAGGTCCGCCAGCATTCCCGGGCAATTGGCCACGATGAGCAAAGCCCCGAGACGGCCGAAGCGAAACTTCTCCAAAAACATCCGTTCGCCCGCCGGCACGAAGTCCAGATAGCGCCGCCACGCCGGAGTATCCAGTTGCACACTACCGGACGCCAGCAGTCCTTCGCTGATCGCCACCGGCTCCCAGCGGTCGCCGATCAATCGCTCCAACACCACGTCGGGCCAGGTCCCGACACGGTAGGAAATACCAAAATGAGACCAGCTGAGTTCAATCACGGGAGCAGAAACGCGGGATGCGGAACGAGGGATGGCTTTGGCACGGGTGGTGCGGGTTTTCATGCGCTCATCTTACCAGCCGCATGGGACATTGCTTGTCCCAGCCTCAATAATCTGTATTTTATTTTCCAATGAATCCGCGCGCCCAGCTTTCCCGCCCGCCGCTCGAACGCATGATGCGCATCCACGACGAGCTCCGCCGCAACACGCTCGTCAACTGCACGAAGCTCGTCAAAGCCCTCGAAGTCTGTCGCAAGACGATCGTCCGCGACATCGCTTTCATGCGCGACCGCCTCGATCTGCCCATCGAATACGACGCGCAAATCCAGGCCTATCGTTACACCCATCCGGTAAACTCATTTCCCACCGTGCAGGTCACCGAGGGCGAACTCCTCGCCCTCCTCGTCGCCCGCCGCGCGCTCGAACAATATCGCGGCACTCCATTTCACCGCCAGCTGGAGATCGCCTTCGACAAACTCGCCGGCGGCCTGAAGGACAAAATCTCTTTCTCTCCCGCCGACGAACTCCGCGCCGTCTCGTTTAAGAACATGGGCCTCGGCAAAGCCGACCTCACCGTCTTCAACTCCTTGAGCGGCGCCGTGCTCAAGCTCAACGAAGTCGAGTTCGACTACCGCAAGCCCGGCTCCGCCGCCGCCGAACGTCGCCGCGTGCGTCCCTATCATTTGGCAAACCGCGAAAACCTTTGGTATCTCATCGCGCACGACTTGGAGCGAAATGCTCTCCGCACCTACGCCCTGCCCCGCCTGACCAACGTCGCCGTCACCAAACAGCATTTCGAAAAGCCCGACGACTTTACTCCCGAAAAATTCTTCGCCAACGCCCTCGGTGTCCTCGGCGGAGACGGGAATTTCACAGTGGTCATCCGCTTCAAGCCCGAAGCCGCCGATCTAGTTCGCGAACGCGAATGGCACGAGTCACAGGAGATTCGCGAGCTCCGCGGCGGTGGACTCGAGCTCACGCTCCGCCTCGGCGCCCTCGCCGAAATCGAACGCTGGGTCCTCGGCTGGGGCTCCTCCGCCGAGGTCGTGAAACCAGCCGCGTTGCGCGAAAAAATCAGCACCGCCTGCATCGAGATGCAGACGGTGTATCGCCAATAAATCCTTCGCTAAAACGCCAGGTTACTTCGCGATCACCGAAGACTCCAGCCACCAGCCATCGGTCTTGCGCACCAGCTGGCCAGTGATGGCGGCGCCCTTTTTCGCGGCGTCGGATTTGAGCGTTTCGGCATCGACCTTGAGGAGCATCGTCATCGCTTTCATCACGCCGGGGATTTCCTCGTGCTTCACCAGCAGCGCGGATTTTTCGGCGAGCACATCGAGCACCACACCCTTGAGCGGATGACGCGCAGGAGCGGTTTCAATTTCCTTTTCAGTGCCCGTGGCAGCCACGCCGGCCACCGGTGCGGCGCAGCAGTCATCCGCCGAGGCACGGGTCAAAAAGGAAGAGATCAGAAGGATTAAAAAAACGGATTTCATAAGAGATGTTCAGGGAGTTTCAGGAGACGCGACGACGGGCGGTCGCAAAAAACAGCACGATGCCGGAGAGAGAAGCAAGGAAGGCGAGGCTGGTAAATCCAACCAGGACTCCATCGCGCCAAGGCTTGCTGGAGATGAAGGCGTATTTGTGGAAATACGTGAAAATATTCGCTTCAAACTGACGGCGGTTATCCGTGTGCCGCGCCACGCTGCCGGTGAGCGTGCTCACGTAGAGACGGGTGCCCCTGCCGTCTTCCACCTCTATGCGGTGAACGGGAAGCATGCGGAAAATAACGATGTATTCACCGTCAAAGGAGTCCATGCGACGGACCCATTTCACCGGTGAACCTCCGACGTAGCGCGTGGCGATTTCCTTGGCGTAGGTCGCATCGGTATCCGGATCTTCATGACCATCCACGGCATTCACGTAGAGCGGAACCGGCGAACCGGCCACCAACATTTGATACCACGGCTGCCCTCCAATCATTCGCAGCGACATTGATTGCACGGCGGCATCACTGCGGCCGAGGCGGGCCAGCGCATCGGCGGGCGTGACCTGGACGGCGGTTGCGTTGATGCGATCACCGGGTTGCGGTCGCGGCGGCGGTGACTGGGTCCAGGTCATCACCATGTGGATCACTCCGCTGCCGGAGGCGATCATGACGGTGAGAGCACAGGTAAGGCCGATCCAGCGATGGAGGCGGCGGATGACGGAGGGAGATAAGGCCATGTTAATTGAATCCAGATTTACAGGTGCAGTGAGATCAAAAGCGGTATTCGATACCGGCGTAAAAACCGCGGCCGTCGCCCGGGTAAAATGCCCGCGTGGCATCGCCGAGTGGCGCGCTGGCGATCACGTCGTGGGTCGCGGCATAGTCTTTATCGAAGAGATTCTTCGCCTCGATGAACCACGAGATACCCTTCTCCAGACGGCGGCCCAGCTTGAAGCCGAGGAGCGCATAAGGATCGGCCGCGAGCGTGTTGTCGAAATCCACATACGACTTGACCGGCACCCATTCGACGGTCGGACCGGCATACCAGCCCGCCGCATTTTCCCACATGAGCTCGGCGCGAATCAGATGGGGAGGAATGCCGGCGAGCGTGTTGTTTCCATACACGGCATCATCATCAAACTTAAAGCGGCCGTAAGTCCACGCACCGCGCAGCACGAGGCGGTTGTCGGGTTTGTCGTGCCAGCTCTGGCCGAGCACATCGATGTCCATGGCAAGCTCCACGCCTTGATGCGTGGTCTTGTCGGCGTTAATCGTTCCCAAGGGAGCGCCGAAGGCATCGTTGAGGGACAAAAACTCACCATCGATGCGGGCCGCATAGACCGATGCATCCCAACGAACCGGACCGCGCATGCCGCGCGTGCCGATTTCCACGCTGACGGCTTTCTGGGCGTCATTCGCCACCGCGCCACCGGTTTCCCCGGCAGAGGGCGGCTCATAACTTCCGGATACATTTGTGTAGAGCTGCACATCACGCCCGTCCCAGCGCAGACCGACTTTGGGCGAAACGTTATCATAGCTGCGGTCGTAGCTGGCGGCCGCGCCAAGCAGTTGATCGTTTTCACGGGTGTTGTGCGCCACGGTCGTTCCGAGAACCACCGTGAAACCACGTCCCAACGTGAACTGATCTTCGACAAAGAACTCGGTGTTCGTGGATGTCTGCTCGGAGCGTGCAGTCAACGCACCGCGGGCGCCGAAAACATTCTGATAGGTCGAGTTCCTCGACTCACCCCGCGTGAAGTTCACGCCCGCCCGCACGCGATTATCGTGCCCGAATAAATCGCTCGTGTTGGTGGCCGAGAGCCCCAGCAAAAGATCGTTGGTCAGCACATCAAACACCCCGGCGAAGGGAGTGATCGGATGATCCAGATCCTTGTAAGTCCAGGCAGCGGACAGCGCCACGAGTGTGTCGCCGATCTGCACGCTGGTCTTGTTGGCGACGCGCAGCAGATCGTAGTCGCGTTTGTTGTTATAACGCACGGCGCCAAAGAAGGACTTGTCCGCCTGCGACGGATCATTCTCCAACTCGGTTTTCGTGAGCGTGCCCGGCAGTTCGGAATCCGCGCGGATCGCGGTCACATAAAAGCGCGTCTCCGCATTTTGAGAAAGGCGCAGACCGGCATTGGCAAAGAGGCGTTGATTCTCCTGATCGGCGTGATCGCGGAAGCCGTTTTGCTGTTGCTCGGTAAACGACGCGTAGCCGTCCAGTGCGCCTTGGGATGAACCGCCCGCCAAGGTGCTTCGGAAATAGCCCCATGATCCCGCTTCGAGACGCGCAAAACCGCCCGGCGCGGTGCGTCCGGTATGGGACACGTAGTCGATGGCGCCGCCGAGAGTCGACGAGCCGTAAGCCAGCGCGTTGGCCCCGCGCCAGACGTTGATGTAATCGGCGGCACTCGCCTCAAGTGACTGCATATCGAACGCGCCGTCGGCGAAGTTAATAGGCACGCCATCTTGGAGGACGCGGATGCCACGGCCGTGATAGGTGCGTTGCAGGCCCGAGCCACGGATGGACAGACGGGCTTCGTCGGAGCCGAAACGCGGCTGGGCGAACACACCGGCTGACAGAGCGAACGTATCGGCGAGGGTGCTGGCGCGGCCTTTCAGGTAGCGATCGGAGTCCACCACCTCGGTGCCCCCGGCCGTGAGGGCCATTTCGACCCGCGCGGTTTCGAGCGAGGGAATCGTGAGTGATTGCGGACGGGCGGTGACCTCGACGCTGTCGAGGACCACCGGTGTTTCGGCGTGAGTAGCGTTGGCCAGGGCCAACGCGAGCAATGCGGATGCGGATAAAAAAATCGGTTTCATGAATACGAGAGGGCGGGCCCTTTTACGCGTGCGCACAGCGTCAACGCGGGGCCCAATGTGGAATGATGTCACCAACGCGCACCGTCACGGCACGCGCTCTACCAACGGACAATCAAACCAGCTCTCGTGGCGGTGGAACCGGTGGAGGCGAACGATCCCGCATCACGGGACTCGTTACAGACGGCGTCCACTTGCCGATCACCGGCAGCGTGGCGAAGAACACCGGCTGCGGTTGAAACACCATCAGAATCTTGCCCGTCGACTTCGCGTCGGACGGCAGCGCGGAATCCTGATGTTGCTTGGCCTCGCTCACACTTTCGCACACGCCGCACAAGTTGTCCGGCGTGAAGGTCAGTTTCACCGCTTGCGCGAGTGACATCGACTGCGAGTAGTTCGCGATCATGCGTCCCCAGGCAAACGTCTGCACCAAATCCCAATGGCTTCCGGTGGCCAGCAGCCACGCGGTCAGCATCGTGATGAGGGAGAGTTTCCGGCGCATAAGAAACGCGAACGCTGGTAATCAGATCCCGCGTTGGCAAGCCGTGGGTTCAACCAGCCCGCGCACAGTAGCCGGCCTTTTGTCCATTTACCCGGTGCTTCTGACGAACCGCTCCGCATCACCCGTGTCTTAACTTGCGTCATGGCCGACGTGCTCGCGCATTCCCCGCTTCACAATTCATCCGGCACGGGACAGACTCCGGGCGTGAACCCAGACCCCGTAAAACTGGCCTTGGTGCTGGCGGGTGGTGGCGCGCGCGCCGCGTATCAAGTGGGATTTTTGCGCAGTCTCGCCAAATCGTTTCCCGAACTGGAATTCCCCATCATGACCGGCGTCTCGGCTGGCGCGATCAACGTCGCCCATCTCGCGAACAACTGCGGCACCTTGCCGGTCGCCGTCGAGGAGCTCACCGACCTGTGGGAAAGCATCACGATTGATCAGGTCTTCCGGACCGATCTGCCCGCGCTGGTCTTCACGATGTTGCGCTGGGCCATGCGGCTCGTCTCCGGCGGCGTCAATCTCTCGACGCCGGCGCACGGACTCGTTGATACGGATCCTCTGCGAGCCGTGCTCGAAAAGGCCCTCGCTCCCGGCGGCGGACCATTAAGTGGAATCGGCAACAAACTCCGCAGCGGACATCTTTCCGCCGTCGGCATCACCACCACCAATTACACGACCGGCCAGTCCAACAGCTGGGTGCAAGGTGAGCATCTCAACATGTGGGAGCGCCCGGGGCGCCGCAGTTTCTCAACCGAGCTGACGGTCGACCACATCATGGCGTCGTGCGCGCTGCCGTTGTTTTTCCCCGCCGGAAAAATCGGCCACGACTGGCATGGTGACGGCGGTGTGCGCCTGACCGCTCCCTTGTCCCCCGCCCTTCACCTGGGTGCCCGTCGCATGATCGCGATCTCGACCCAATACGCCGGCGATCCTTCCGCCAGAATCAGCAACGAGCCGCGCGCTTATCCGCCACCGGCTACGATCATCGGCCTGCTCCTCGATTCCATTTTTCTCGATATGCTCGATTACGACGCCCTGAGCATCGAACGCGTCAACAGCCTGCTCGCCTCACACCCTTCAGCGCACGAAACCGGCCTGCATCCGGTCGATCTGCTGCTGATCCGTCCGTCAATGGATTTGAGCGTGATCGCCAACGAATTCGAGTCCGAGCTCCCGCGCACATTTCGCTTCGCCACGCGCGGTCTGGGCACCCGCGAAACCCGCCGCGCGGACATGCTCGCGACCCTCATGTTTCAACCCGGCTACATCCGCCGCCTCATCGCCCTCGGCGAAGCCGATGGTGATCGCCGTCACGACGAAATCGCCCGCTTTCTTGCTCCCGTGCTCACCTGAATCCCCCCTTGCGCCGAACCCCTTTCAGGAATAGATGTCATAAACAAAGTCACCTTTCTTCACGCGGCCCGCTTACCCCCAAAAAAAGCGGCGCCGATCACCCCAATGTCCGGCTTTTACTCCCATGCCGACTCCACGATGCACTCATCACTGGCAAGACCTCGATCGGGACTCCACGATCGCATGGCAGGGGCAACAACTGCATCGTTACCTGCGCGACTGCGTATTGCCTTTTTCATTACATTATCAGCGGTTGTTTAAAGAACGCGGGCTCACCGCCGCCGACATCCGCAGCGTCGCCGATCTCTCTAAAATTCCCTTCACCACCAAGGAGGACCTGCTTCCCACGAAGGAGAATCCCAAGCGCACCCTCGACTTCGTTCTCAAGCCCGACCCCAAAGTTCTTTCACGCCGGCTATCGGTCATCCTTTGGGCGCTGCGCCACGGACGTGAGCAGGTGCGCGACGAACTGGATCACGAATGGCGGCCCGTTTTCATGACGAGCACCACCGGACGCTCCAGCGAACCGGTTCCATTTCTTTATACTCAGCACGACATCGCGCGCCTCGGCTTGGGCGGCGGGCGCATCGTCGAAATCGGCGGAGTCCGCTCCGAGGAGCGCATGGTGAACATGTTCCCCTTCGCCCCTCACCTCGCGTTTTGGTATATGTATTACGCGGGCATGGATCGTAACATCTTCGCCCTCGCCACCGGTGGCGGCAAAGTCATGGGCACCGAGGGAAACTTGCGCGCCGTCGTGAAGCTCAAGCCCCAGGTCATCGTCGCGATGCCTACGTTTCTCTACCACGTGCTCCAGCAAGCCGTGGAGCAAAACCTCAAGCTCGAGGGGATTCGTCTGCTCGTTCTCGGTGGCGACAAAGTCCCCGACGGCACGCGTCGCAAGCTCGGTGATCTTTGCAAAAAGCTCGGTTCGCCCGATGTGCAGATCATGGCCACCTACGGCTTCACCGAGTGCAAACTCGCGTGGACCGAATGCCCTATCACGCCCGGCACACCGCCGCCGGGCTATCATCTCTACGCCGATCAGGGCATCATCGAGATCATCAATCCCGAAACCGGCGAAGTCATGCCCGATGGCCAAGGTGGCGAGATCGTGTGGACGCCTCTCGACCAGCGCGGAACCGTCGTGCTGCGCTATCGCACCGGCGACCGTTGCGAAAATGGCATCACATGGGATCCGTGTCCTTGCTGCGGCCGCCGCATGCCGCGTCTCGTCGGAAAAATCTCCCGCGTGTCTGACGTTCACTCCCTGCGTTTCCAGAAGGTCAAAGGCACCATCGTTGACTTCAATGAGCTCGAACGCGCCCTCGACGATCTCCCCGAGCTCGGGGCCTGGCAGATCGAACTTCGCAAGGCCCACGACGATCCGCTCGATCTCGACGAACTCAACGTCCACGTCTCGCCCGCCACTTCAGGCAACACCGCCGGCATCGAAAAAAACGTGCGCGAGCTCCTTCACGCACACTTCGAACTCACGCCCAACAAAATCGTCACCCACACCGAGGAAGAAATGCGCACCCTCCAAAAAGTCGGGGTCGCACTGAAGGAACAGAAGGTCGTGGACAACCGCTCGAAAGCCTCAGCCACCGAACGTAGCGGAACGGCGGAGCCGTTTCGTCCGAAACCATGAACGCTCCGCTCTACATCGTCGACGGCGCTCGCACTCCCTTCTGCAAGATGGGCAGCGACCTTGCCACGTCCGATGCCGTCGAACTCGGGCGCACCGCCGCCTCCGCCGTCCTCGCGCAAACCGGCCTCGATCCCGCGCTCATCGACGAGGTCATCTTCGGCTGTGTCGGCCAGCCCATCGATGCCGCCAACGTCAGCCGCGTGCTCGCCCTGCGTGCCGGCATTCCCGCCCACGTTCCCGCCATCACCGTCCATCGCAACTGCGCTTCCGGCTTCGAAGCGGTCACTCAGGCCGCCCAAAAAATCGCCGCCGGCCGAGGCGACATCTTTCTCGTCGGCGGCACCGAGAGCATGAGCCGTTATCCGCTCATCTACAACGACAGCGCCTCTCGCAAATTCACGACCCTTTCCCGCGCCAAAACGCTTCCGCAGAAACTCGCGGCATTCCTCCGTTTTCGTCCGTCCGATTTTTCTCCCCGCATCAGCCTGCAACTCGGGCTCACCGATCCGGTGTGCGGTCTTAACATGGGCCAGACCGCCGAGCTCCTCGCCCGCGATTGGCAGCTTTCCCGCGATACGCAGGATCATTTCGCACTTCGGTCCCACCAACGCGCCACCGCCGCCCGCGCGCGTCTCGCCGACGAAATCACTGCCATTTATCCACGCAACGCCCGAGAACCCTCCGCGGTTTTGACCGACAACGGCGTGCGTGAAACGCAGACGCTCGAAGCCTTGCAAAAGCTTCGTCCGCTCTTTGATCGTCATGGCGGCACGGTGACCGCCGGCAACGCCTCGCAAATCACCGACGGCGCGGTCGCCTTGCTGGTCATGAGCGAAGCCGCCCTGAAGCGCACCGGCCTCACCCCGCTCGGCCGCCTCGTCGATTACGCCTACGCCGGCTGCGAGCCCGCACGCATGGGCTTAGGGCCGGTTCATGCCATCGCTCGTGCCGAACAACGCACCGGTCTCGGGCTCGCCGACGCCGACATCATCGAGATCAACGAAGCGTTCGCCGCTCAGGTTCTCGCCTGCCAGTCGGCCGCACGCTCTTCGGATTTTTGCCGCACACACCTTGGTCTCGATCACGCACTCGGCGAGATCCCCGACGAGCGCCTCAACGTCAACGGCGGTGCCATCGCGCTCGGCCATCCGGTCAGTGCAACCGGCGCCCGTCTCGTGCTCACCGCCCTCAAAGAACTGCAACGCCGTCGCGCCCGTCGCGCCCTCGTCACGCTGTGCGTCGGCGGCGGCCAGGGCGGCGCGCTCTGGCTGGAGGCCGCCTCATGAACATCACCCGCCAACTCGACGCCGACGGCATCTGCACGCTGACCTTTGATCGCGAGGGTTCGTCCGCCAATGTCTTTGATCGCGCCACGCTCATGCAGCTCGACGCCTTGCTGACGTCACTCGAAAACGAGCCCGCCCTCCGCGGGATCATTCTCGCGAGCGCGAAGGACAAAATCTTCATCGCCGGCGCGGACCTGCACGAGTTTGTGCGTTCACCCGATCCCGAATCACTCGGCGGCATCGTCGATCTCGGTCACCGCGTCTTTACGCGTCTGCAAAAACTACCCGTGCCTTCCGTCGCCGCGATTCACGGCGCGTGTCTCGGCGGCGGTTGCGAACTCGCCCTCGCCTGCGACTGGCGCGTCGCCTCGACCGGCAAGCCCACCAAGATCGGCCTGCCCGAGACGCAGCTCGGCATTATTCCCGCGTGGGGCGGCTCGATCCGCCTGCCCGCGCTCATCGGCCTGCCCGCCGCCCTCGGCATGATTCTCCCCGGTCGCCAGCTCGTCGGCGCCCAAGCCCTCAAGCTCGGTCTCGTTGACCAGCTCGCGCATCCTGAATACCTGCTCGCCACCGCCCGCAAACTCCTCGCCGCCGGCAAACGCACACCGCGAGCCGTATCGCTCGCCAGCAGCACACCGCTCAAACACCTCGTCGCCTCCAAAGCCCGCCGCGATGTCCTCGCCAAAACCCACGGGCATTATCCCGCGCCGCTCAAGGCCATCGAGGTCTGCACCGCTACTCTCGGCCGTTCCCTCGAAGAGGGTTTCGCGCTCGAAAAGGCCGCCTTTCTCGAACTGATCCGCACGCCCGAGTGCCGCAATCTGCTCAGCGTTTTCTTCCTGCAAGAGCGTGCCAAAAAACTTCCCGCTCCTGCCGGTTCCACTGCACATCCCGTCCGCCGCGTCGCCGTGGTCGGTGCCGGCGTCATGGGTGCCGGCATCGCGCAGTGGAGCAGCGCCCGCAGTCTTCCCGTCATCCTCAAGGATGTCGCGCCCGACGCCCTCGCCCGCGGTCTGCGCACTATCGAGACCGTCTATCGCGAAGGGGCGAAACGCCGCGTCTTCACAGTCGCGGAAGCCACCGCCGGATTTGATCGCATCACTCCGGTCAGCACCGCGATTCCCCTCACCTCCGTGGATCTCGTGATCGAGGCCGCGGTCGAAAAACTCGAAGCCAAGCAGGCCATCTTCCGCGACCTCGAAACCCGTGTGCGGCCCGACACCGTGCTCGCGACCAACACCTCCGCGCTCTCCATCGACGCCATCGCGCAAACCCTGACTCATCCCGAGCGCGTCATCGGCATCCATTTTTTCAACCCGGTTCACCGCATGCAGCTCGTCGAGATCGTGCGAGGTCCGCGGACTTCTCCCGATACCGTGGCGACCGCGCTCCAGTTCACCAAGGCCCTCGGCAAGCTCCCCGTCATCGTTAACGACTCGCCCGGCTTCCTCGTGAATCGCATTCTCATGCCCTATCTGGTCGAAGCGGTGCGACTCTTCCGCGAAGGCCATTCACCCGCCGCCATCGACCACGTGATGCTCGACTTCGGGATGCCCATGGGCCCGCTGCGCCTCGCCGACGAGGTCGGTCTCGATGTCGCCCTTCACGTCGCCAAGGACCTCGCACAACGCCTGCCCAGCTCCGGCCCGCTCGACGACACACTGGACCAAATGATCGCCAAGGGCTGGCTCGGCAAAAAATCCGGTCGTGGCTTCTACATCCACAATACCCGTTCCCGCCACCCTGCCCCCAATCCCGATCTCGGTTTTCTGATCCCCCGCCCCTCCCGTTCCTCGTCGCCATCCTCCGCAGATACCCTGCGCGACCGTCTCGTGCTCATCATGGTCAACGAAGCCGCGCGTTGTCTCGCCGAGGACGTCGTCGCCTTTCCGGAAGACGTCGATTTCGGCATGATTCTCGGCACCGGCTGGGCTCCCTTCCGCGGCGGCCCCCTCCGTTATGCCGACTCACTCGGCGTCGCCTCCGTGGTCTCGCGTCTTGATGCACTCGCCCGCGACATCGCCCCGCACTTCGCACCGTGCGACCGTCTGCGCGCGATGAGCGGCGACAACCTCACCTTTTATCCCCCGGCCCCATGAACGCCACCGAAGACACTCCCAGCACCATCGACACCTCGAAGATGACCCAAGGCCAGCGCGAGGCGCTCGAGATGACCGAGTCCGCCCGCAGCGTGAGCGCCTACCGCAGCTTTGCCGGTGATCTGTTCATGGGACGTTTCTCGCTCGATCACATTTACCCGTTCCCGCTGCAACCTGCCGCCGACGTCGAGGCCGGACGCGCCTTTCTGACTGAACTCGAAACCATCCTGCGCGACGAAACTGATCCCGATCAGATCGATGCCGATGGCGAAATCCCCGACGCGTTGATCGAGCGTCTCGCGCGCCTCGGAGCGTTTGGTATCAAAATCCCCAAAGACTACGGCGGCCTCGGCCTCTCGCAGACCAATTACTCCCGCGCCGCGCAACTCCTCGGCAGCGTCGACGGCAATCTCACCGCGCTCCTCTCCGCCCACCAATCCATCGGCGTGCCCCAGCCGCTCAAACTCTTCGGCACCGAAGACCAGAAGGCCAAATACCTGCCGCGCGTCGCGAAGGGCGAAATCTCCGCCTTCGCCCTCACCGAGACCGGCGTCGGCTCCGACCCCGCTCGCATGGAAACCCGCGCCGAGCCCGATCCCGACGGCGAACACTTCATCCTCAACGGCGAAAAACTCTGGTGCACCAACAGCGTGAAGGCCGGTGTTATCATCGTGATGGCGCGCACACCCGACAAAGTCGTCCACGGCAAACCGCGCAGCCAGATCACCGCCTTCCTCGTCGAGATGAACACGCCCGGCGTGGAGCTGGTCACGCGCTGCCACTTCATGGGCCTGCGCGCGCTCTACAACGGCGTCGTGCGCTTCACCAACGTCCGGCTCTCCCGCGACGCCATCGTCGGCGGCGAGGGTCGCGGCCTCAAAGTCGCGCTCACCACGCTCAACACCGGGCGCCTCACCATTCCCGCCGCCTGCGTCGGCTTCATGAAGCGCAGCCTCGGCTACGCCCGCGAGTGGTCCGCCGCCCGCGTGCAATGGGGCGCCCCCATCGGCGAACACGCCGCCATCGCTGCAAAGCTCGCCCGCATGGCCGCCAACACTTTCGCCACCGAGGCGATGGTCATGCTCACGTCGTCGCTCGTGGATCGTGACAAGGCCGACATCCGCCTTGAAGCCGCCATGTGTAAACTCTGGGGCAGCGAAGCCGCCTGGCAGTCCATCGACGACCTCCTGCAAATCCGCGGAGGTCGCGGTTACGAAACCGCCGCCTCGCTCAAAAACCGCGGCGAGAAACCCGTCCCCGTCGAGCGCATGATGCGCGACAGCCGCATCAACCTCATCTTCGAAGGTTCCTCCGAAATCATGCGCCTCTTCCTCGCCCGCGAGGCGCTCGACCCGCACCTCAAAGTCGTCGGCACCGTCCTCGATTCGCGCCAGCCGCTCGGCAAACGCGCCGCCGCCGCGCTTAAAGCCGGTGGCTTCTACGCGCTGTGGTATCCTCGCCTTTACCTGCCATCGGGCGGCGTTCCCTCCGACATCTCGCCCGCCTGCCGCCCCGCGTTACGCTACGTGTCACGCACAAGTCACCGCCTCGCCCGTGCGCTGTTTCATGCGATGGCGCGCTACGGCCCGGCCCTCGAAAAACGCCAGCTCCTGCTCGGCCGCGTCGTGGACATTGGCAGCGAACTCTTCGCGATCACCGCCACCGCGCTTTACGCGGACGCATTGCTCAAACGCGACGATCCCACGCATTCCAAGGAAGACCTCGAATCCCTCGTCCGCGTCTTTACCGATCAATCACGAAGCCGCATCGCCGCGGCCTTCGCCGGCCTGTCGCACAATCACGACTCCACCGACTACACCTTCGCCCAGACGCTGCTCGACGATGCCCGTCACGCCGGGCTGCGCGATGGGATCGTGAAATAACCGGCGCTAAGTCACCGCATCTCCTTACATGGACGGACGTGCCGTGGAGTTGCGGATCACCAGCGTGGTGGGAATCACCACTTTGCGCGGAGGGCGTTTGGAGACATCTTCTTCGTCAAGCGTCAGCATCGCCTGGAGTTCGCACACGCCGGTGCGGCCGATTTCCGTGATGGGCGTATGCACGGTGGTGAGCGAGGGATGCAGTGAAGCCGCCAACGGAACATCGTCGAAACCGGTGATGCTGATGTCTTCGGGGACGCGCAGCCCAAGCTGCTGGGCACGACCGATGGCGCCGGCGGCGGAGGAGTCGTTGAAGCAATAAAGCGCGGTGGGGCGTTCGCTGCAGCGCATGATGTTGTCGATGGCGGCGATTCCGCCCTCCGCACCCAGCACGCCAAAAAAGCTGTAGTCCGGCGGAAGGTTGATCTTTTGCTCCGCCAGAACGGCTTCGATGGTCCGTCGCTGTTCCAGAATATTGTAGGCGTTGGCGCCGAGCGGTCCCAGCGAGAAGGCGATCCGGCGGTGCCCCAATCCGATCAGATGAGTGAGAATCTGCCGCGTGCCGCTGGCGTAGTCGGGCACCACGGAGGCCATGCCTTGCAGCGGTTGATACTGGCCCAAGTAAACGGCACGGGCACCCATGGCCTGTATGGATTCGAGGAGGCTTAGGTTGGCCTGGCCGGCACACAAAAACTTGGTCGCCGTGCCGCTACGGAGCGGGGCGGGCAAGGCCTCCGGATGAGCGTGGTAGTCCATGTGCTCATCGAACTGGCAGAACGTGATCTGTCCGGCTTGGTCGGCCAGCGCCTCGACGACACCCGAAAAGAAGTGGGAGTAGTAGGACGAACCGTGCAGACCGTTCTCTATAGATTTGGGCAACAGGAAGCAATAACCGCCCAACTCGGGATAAATGAGGTTCAGAGCCTTCGGATCCTTCGGTTGATAACCCAAATCACGGCAGGTCTTCAGGATCACATCGCGGGTGCGCGGACTCACCCGCCCGCGCCCGTCCGCGCTCGTAAGGAGCGAAGAGACCGCTCCGGCCGACACGCCGGCGATCCGCGCAATCGTGGTAACGGTCACCGCACGTCCCCGGGAGCCCTCGGACGACGGTTCGGCGGCAGAGACAACGGTGGAAGCAGCGACTTTCGACATACTTCCACTGCATGACGCGTGAGAGTTTTCCGTCAATCTTTTACAGATACATCACTATTCGATGTCACCCGAGTATAAATACCACTGTGAATCGTCATAAAACCAAGGCGTTAACTCTCCCCCAACACTCATCTTGGAGTTCGCGAGATAGCTGAAACATACTTGACTAGGTAAAATATATACATGAACTGATCAAAGTTTTATTCATCACCCGAAACCGTTCGCTCTTTTACCCCATGAATTCGCAATACCTCCGCTTCCCGTTGCTCGTTGCCTCTCTTCTGGCTGCACTTTCTCCGTTCTCGCTTTCCGCCGCGCCCGTCACTTGGACCGGCAATGGCGACGCCAATAATAGCGGTGACTGGGTGACCCCTTCCAACTGGTCCGCTTACCCTACCAGCGCCGACTTCGCCACGTTGGGCAACGTCACCAGCAGCTCACGCACGGTCACAATCAAAAACGGCGAAACCGCCAATGCCGGCCGCCTCATCTTCGACCAGGCCACTAGCGGCAGTTCAAACATCCTCACGATTGCCTCGGGCGGCCTCCTCACCGGACTAAGCGGAAGCCAGACTTGGGCCGCCCCCACCGCAGGCACCACCACGGTCAATGTCGGCGGCACGATTGAGTTCACCGGTGGAACTGGCGCTTTCGCCATCAACACCGGACTCAACTTCACAGACAATGGCGCGATCATCCGCAGCATCAGTGCATCAGCCACCCCGGCCTTCACGTTTGGCGGCGCGGTCAACGTCGCGGTGGGTTCCGGCGGAATCGCCCAAATCTCCAACACCAACACCGGACAGACCCTCGGTGCCACCTTCGGCGCCGCGTCAACCTTGACGGTGACCTCGGGCACCTTGGAGTTTTTCAGTGCCAGAACATTCGGCGGCGTCGGCAGCGTCACCACAACCCTTCAAGGAACCACCTCCATCGCCTCGGGCGCCACCCTTAAGCTGGCCGTCACTTCGGCTGCTGGCATCGGCAGCGCGGGTGTCGCGTTGACGAATTCCGGCACCCTCACCCAAAGCGGCAAAGTCACCACTAGCTCCCGTGGCGGCGGCGGCCCGAGCACGATTACGAATTCCGGCACTTGGGCCGTCTCCGGCTCGGGCGTGATCGAGAAACTCACCAACACCGCTTCCACCGCCGTCACCGTCTTCACCAACACGGGAACATTGCGCGGCAGCACCACGAGCGACTCGCTCAACTACGATCACGAGGTCAGCGCCGGCTCCGATCTCATCTTCACCAACTCGGGTATCATCGCCGCGGGCAACGGCTCCAACGGCTCCGGACTCACCTCCGTCGGGACGCTCACCTTCATTGATTTTAACATTACCCACAGCGTCACCACGTCCTCGTTGGTCTTCGACATCGGTGGCACCACCGGCGGCCAGTTCGACGTGATCGCGCTGCAGTCCAGTCAAATGGCTCTCACCAACGCCACGCTCGCGATCAATCTCGTCAACGGCTTCACGCCCTCGTCTTCGTTCGCCCTGGACATCCTCACCTCCGACGTGCCGTCCTCGATCAGCGGCAGCTTCGTCGGTATTACGGTCAACGGCAGCGCCAACCCCAACTACAGTTTCAACTACAACAGCACCACCGGCATCGGCACGCTGTCCTACAACGCGATTCCCGAGCCTTCGACTTACGCTGCCGCGGCGGGTCTGCTTTCTCTGGGCGCAGGCATTCTCCGCCGCCGTCGCACCGTAAAAGTTGCCGCCTGATCCGGATTTTCTTTCGTTTGTTCGTCCCGTCAAAAATCTTCCGATGCCCCTTGTTTCCCGTTCCCTGCTTTTCCCTGTCCTGACGCTGGCACTGACCGTCGTATGGCCGGCCGCGCTACCGGCCCAATCCGTCAAAACCCCCGCCGACTGGGATCTCAAAATCAGCCAGGTTCCCAAAGGCTTACCCGTAAAAGGCGAAGCCTGGCTGCCCGACGACGACAACTACGCCTGGCAGGCGGCCCGTTACATCGAAGGCTATCTCGCCCTCGCCCGCGTGACCGGCGACCGCAAATACATGAACGACTCGAGGGAGATCCTCGACTACATGCTCACGAACCGGGACGACATCCGCTTCGCCGACAAGCCGCTCGACGCAATCTACCACTACGCGCCGACCACCTACATGTTTCACCGCGGCACCCCCGCCAAGGGCTGGCGCCGCGGCTCGGGGCCGGCCCCGGCCAAGGGCGTGTCGGTGCTCATCGACGGCCGCATCTGCGAAATGTTCATCCAATGGTGCGAACTCGCGCGCCAGGGTTTCCCCGGTGTCTATGAGGCCGACGTCAAACGCTACCTCGACCGCGTGCAGGAGACCATTGAGATGCATCTCCCCTCGTTCTTCGACGTCATCAAGGTCGATCCCGTAAAAGTCACCTATCGCGCCACCCGCCCCGCCGGGGGCTTCCGTCATTGGTGGCATGTCAACGAGCTGACACTGCCGGCTTCCGAGGCGCCCCGCACCTACAGCGGGCAGATTCCCCTCAACCACAGCATGACCATGGCGCGGGCGATGCTCGGATACGGGCGTCTGCGCGGCACCGATGTCTATCGCGACAAAGTCCAGCTGGTCGTGAATTTCTTCCTCAACTCCATCGACCCCGCCGTGAAGGACCGCGCCCTCTGGGAATACGATCCGGCCCGCAAGGACCGGTTCGACATCGAGGATGTCGGTCACGCCGCCATCGATCTCTCTCTCGTCGAGGCCGCGTATCGGGCAGGCGGATACGGTATCGACGACGCCCTCGTCAAACGACTGGTGAAGACGTTCCACGGTTTCTACTACGAGCCGACTCACGACGTGTATTTCAACATCAGCGGTCCGAAAAAACCCGGCGACCTGCCGCGCAAGAACTACGGCGAACGCACCGCCATCGGCTTCGCCTCCTGGCTTTGGCTGGCGGAATTTGACCCGACCATCGCGGTCAAAGTGCGGGCCACCTATGAAACTTACTTCACCGGCGGCCCTTCTGGATTCACGATGGGCGGCTGGGGCAATCTGCTCTATGCGGAAAGCGTGCTCGCTGGGAAAGCGGCCATCGTTCTGCCAAAGACACCGGCCATCAAACCGGGCGGACGATAAGGCCAAGCGCCTTTGATACCCGGCTGAAAAAGGTCTCCCGCGAATCGCGGGAGACCTTTTCGTTTACGGGATTGAGCAGACCGGCCTTAGCTCTAGCGATTGGACACCAGCGGAACACCCGTCACCGGCGGCGGCAGAGTCTGATGCACCGCGCGCACTTGGATGCGGGTCGAGCCTGCATTCTTCGGCGGAAGGACGATCACCAGCACGCGCGTATTCGGACTGACCGACAGCGGCGCGTCATAGAGCGCGACCCAGCCCGCCGGCATGTGCACGGCCAGACCCACCGGCATGCCGGGATCGTGGTCTTCATCGGGCGCGAGAAAAGCCGTGGTGGCAAAGGTGCGCGAAACACCGGGCGGCAACGACACCTGTTCGGCACCAATGCGCCCGGCGAGATTGGCGGGCGTCGCGTTGATAACCCGCAATGTCTCGGGCGGAAATGCCGTCGGGCTGTCGTCGCTGGCAAGCACATCAAATTCCAGTCCCTCGGCATCGGGCGCGAGTTTGGGAACCAGCACAAACAACGCGGTGCGCACGCCCTGCGGCCACGTCGTGCGGGCGACGATCTTACGGGCGGGAATCCCCGTGATGGGATCTATGATCGCGCGTCCTACTTCCCACGTCTCGCCGGACGCCGCCGTCTGTTCGGGCGAACGCACCTGACGACCCAGCACCAGTGGGATGATCGCCGACGGACTGCGCGCGTAGTCGAGTTTGGCCCAGTCGCCGGCCGCACCGGCGAGCACCGAAAAAGTGCGAGGAGCGGATGGTGTGGCGGACACACCGGCGGCAGTGGCCACGCTGAGAACGAACAGGATCAAATATCGGTTGAGGAGAGCCATTGGAATTGGGTGATTTGGAATTTTCGGCCGAAGGGATACTTGGCGGGATTGGGCGCGAGCGGATCGGTCATCACGTTGGTGGTGCCGGTGGCGGGCGTCGTCAGATCCGGCGTGCGCTGCACGATCGCCTCGCACCAGACGCGCCCCTCGGTTTCACCGGTGACGGGGTTCACAGCATCTCCGTAGGCCCGGATGACAAACGTGTCGGACCGCGGAGTGATAAACGGCGCGATCGACGTGAGAATATCCGCCTGCGAAAGCCAGCCGGGCGAATAGGCGCGGACACCGGCGGGATTGATGCCGGCGTCGGTGATGGCTTGGGCGAGCACGCCGGCGTTGACGAAACTGGCGAGCGTGGGGAACGGCCGGCCACGGGCTTTCAATGAATTCACCACGCTGGTCGCAAGCGCGGAGACCTGCGCATCCGTCAACACGTGCACGCCACGATTGAAATCCTGGTCGCCGGTCGAGGTGGGCGCCAGCGCGGGGTCGGTTGAAAATTCCTGCGCGGAAGCACTGAAACGGAAATGGGCGTTGTCGAGCGCGGCGGCCGACGGACTGGCGCCGCCGTAGGACCAGGCGGGAATCTTGACGCCTCCGAGCACGGCGCGCCATGCGGTCTCCGAGGTCGAGTTGATATTGAACGCGCCGCGGATGAGCAGGTGCTTCGCGGAATGGAGCCGGTCGCGCAACGAATCGTCGGTTACACCGGGACTGGAATCACCGATAGCCGGAAGCGCACTACCGGGAGCGACGTAGAGCGCCGTGTAGCGGTTGGGCAGCGGTGAAGGCGCGGCGGGATCCCACGCAAACCAGCGCGGGATCGTGGAGAAGAAATACTTGTCGAAATAGTCGTTGGCCGCACCGCCCCAGGTGTTGCCCAGCATGTTGGGTTTTTCGCCGATCACATGCTGGAGCGAGCCCAGGGAAAACGGCTCCTGCGCGCCGAGGTCGAAGGCCGAGTAACGCTTCGCCGCGTTAAAAAAACCACCCGAGGACGCCTGGTTGATGTCACCAAGATTATCGGCCGGACCGGTGCTCCACACCGGAAAGCTCGCATCATAAAACGCACCGCCGAGATTGGTGCGACGGGGATCTTGCGGAGGATTGCCCGCGGTGCCGCTGGAGCCATCGGTCCAATACGCGGGCTCGTCGCGGAAATCGTAGGCGTAGCCAAAGAGAAATCCGGCGTTGCTGCTGAGATCCTCGGGAGGAACCCGCGAAACCGTTGCCGCGGTGAACGCTATGGCCGGACGATAAAAACCGAGCGTGTTTCCCTTGGTTTTCACCTCGACGGTGAAGGGTGCCGCGGTGGCGTCGATGGCGGGGATGCTCACGATGAGTCCGCCCGGGATGACGCCGGGCGGAAGCGTTGCGGTGGCCAGAGTAGTCGCGGTCCCTACATTCGCGACCGCGCTGCGGGCCGCTCCGCCGGACACGCTGAGAACGTTGCCGCCACCACCACCGCGAACGACCCTGATCTGTCCGGGAGCCCACGTCGTGATGCCCGTGGACGCGTTGTTGCTCACCGTCGCCACGATCGGGATGTAGGTGCTGCCCTGCAGCAGCTGGGCGTTCAGATCCACCGCGTATGAAGAGGTGCCGACCGTGACCGTGACGACCGGGAGATTCGTGAACTGAAGGCTCAGATCTGCGCTCGCGTTGATCGTGACCGCATAGGGATTCCAGAGCTCGGCCTGGATTTCGTATTTGAGGGCGAGCTGGTTCGTGCCGTTGCGATAAAACTGAAACCTGATCGCGCACTCGGTGAGCACCGGCCCCTTGGAGAACATGGGGAAGATCGTGTCGGTTTTGCTCTCCGCCTGCTTCTGATCGTGAAACGTCTGCAGTCCCGTGATCGTGGCGGGCCGTTCGCGGATGTAGTTCTTGATCGCTGACGACGCCGTCTGGGTGGAGTCGGAGAAATCCTGCCGCAACGCGCCGTTGGCGACGCTGTGGTCCACCAACACCGCGTAATTCACGGCGGCGGCATCATGAAACCGCGCGCGGCTTTCGTTCGCCGTGATGCCGCCACCGAGCGGGAGTTGCTGATAGGTGAGCGCGTTCGCAAGTTGGGCAACCGAGTCGGGCAGAAACGACGTGAACTGTTTCTCACTGCGCGGGCGCGGCTGGGACAATTGGCGGAGACGGGCGCGCTGGACGGGGTCGGCCGTCCAATTGCTGCCGGAGGCGGAGGCGTTGGCGATGGCGGCAGCCGCCGGTCGCGTGTCGTCGTAGTTGAGCGTATCGGACTGGTCGTTGAGGGCGGCACTGCTTTTCACGCCCTGATCGCCGACCCAGTAGGCATAATGCCCGACGACGACATCGGCGCCCGCAGAGCCGAAACCCGGGATTTGCGCCGACGGCACGACCAAGGGCTGGCGAACCAGCTTCACCCGCTCCGCCGATGTCGCGACCGTGGCCTCACCCACCAAAAAAACCTCGTCTGCACCGGCGGCAACCGCGGGATCGGGTGCGTTGGCTGGCGTGAGGCTCAGTGGATTCGCGCCCTCGTTGCCGCTCACCAACCACGAACGCAAAGTCGGCACACCGGCGACGGACTCCCACAGACCGGTCAGATAGGGCTGGCGCAAAGTGGCGGTCGAGGTGAGGTCGGCGCGGGCCGTCAGACGCTGGTCCAGGCCCGCCTGTTTTTGCAGGCTCCCGATTGCCACATTGAGGGCGAGCATCGCATTCTGCCGGGCCTGCGAAATCTTCTGGGAGTTGGTCGCCACCTGCGTCTCCACCCGGGTGAGCGAAGCGAGCGACACCAACAGCAGAACCAAGAACGCGAGCAGCGTAATCGTGATCAACAACGCAAACCCCGCGTTACGCCGGCCGACGCGCGCGCGGCGACCGTGAACGGGGGCAGTCAAATTCAAAGGGGTATTGGTAAACGGAGTCACAGGCAAAGCGCAGGCTCGGGGTGAAAAGCGCGTCAGGGTAGATTGAAACCAAGAATCCCACTTGTTGTGACTTAAACAAGTAAATAATTGATTAACTCCAACGCGACGCGTTAGACGCATCATTTTACCTAGTTAATAAGCTAAAATCACATCAACTTAATCTTAGACCATGACGATTTTTAAGCATAAATTATTCACGTTTTTACCATTTTAGTATTTTATTGATTTATTTGAGTGTAATTTTATTCAACGTTTTACCGAGAGGTCTTTCCGAGGCTTCGCGGCAGAAGGATTCAATCCTCAACCCAACCCCATACCCCATGAAAACCGCTACCGTTTGGCGTGCGCTTTGCGCATGCAGTTTGTTGTTCACCGCCACCTCCGTCTCGCGAGCCGCCGCCATCACCACGGCGGCGCAGTGGGACTCGGCAATGGTTGGCTATTACGGCGCCAACTTCGTTCCCGTGAAGTCCCAGAATTACCTGCCCGACCAGGACACGTTTGCCTGGACCGGCTTCATGTGGATCGAGGCCTATGTCGCCATGGCCCAGTGCACAGGTGACGCCAAATACATGGCGACCTCCAAGGAGATCATCGACTACGAGATCTCGAAGCGGGACGACAAACGCTTCACGACGCTGACACCCGAATACTGGACCGCACCGACCTACTATCTCTACTACAACGGCGTTCCGGCCAAGGGCTGGCGGCGTCTGGGCGGCAACGGCCTCGGCGAAATCTCGCAGTTGATCGACGGGCGCATCTGCGAAAGCATCATCCTCTGGTGCGAACTGGCCCGCCGCGGTTTTCCCCAATACGCATCCGCCGTCACGGGCTACCTTCCGCTCGTGAAGGAGACTCTGGATATGCACCTGCCTTCCCTGAAGGACATCCAGACAACCCAGCTGATACCCTCCGGCCACTACTACACGCACACGCTCGCGGCCAAGGCCTTCAGATATTGGCGGGATGAGACGACCGGCGGCGCCCCCGCTTCACCCACTCCGGTGACTTGGAGCGGCATCACCCCGATGAACCACAACTGCACCTTCGCCCGGGCGATGCTGGGTTACGACAGCCTGACGGGAACGACCACCTACAAGACGAACATCCAGGGCATCATCAATTACTACCTGAACTCGCTCGACTCCACCCGCCCGACAATCGCCGTCTGGCAATATGCCCCCTTGGATAATCTCGCGGCCAACCACAACAAACTTGAGGACGTCAACCACGCCGCCGTCACCCTCTCACTGATCGAGGAGGCGTATCGTATCGGCGGATACGGAATCACCACGTCACACGTTTCCCGCCTGGTTCAGACGTTCAACTTGTTCTACAACCCCACTGCAAAAGACGTGGACAACTTCATCGACGGCTCCGGCACCGTCCAGGGAAGCGGCCCGCAGACGGCGTCGATCGGCACGAAGTCATGGCTCTGGTTGTCCCAATTCGATCCGACCATCGCCACCAAGGTGCGCGCGACCTACAACCAGTATTTCACCGTCAACAACTCGGCGCAGGCGCTGTCGGCTTGGGCGAACCTGTTTTACTGGGACAGCCTCATCGCCGGCACGGCCGCCTTCGATGACACCTCGATCGCCGCGACACGCCCACTCTACAACGACACCGTCAACCGTCTGCTGTATCCTTACTCGGTGCAGACAACCTCGACCGAGGTCACGACCGGTTCGCCTCCGGAAGGCACCAAGCACACCCGGATTGATTACACGATCACCAGCCCGACCGGCTCCGCCTCGACGGTGTATTCGCTGTCACCCGCCGAGGACATCCTGGTCTGGGGCGGCATCAAAATCACCTACAAGAACTCCGGCCCGGCCGCCTGGTCGTTGCTCCTGATGGACGGCACGACCGCGATGACCGCCACCCTGCCCGCGCAGGCAACCTACGCAACCCGCACCCTGCGCTGGAGCGATTTTACCAACACGGCCGCCGTCAACAAATCAGCCATCACCAAGCTGCGCATCAGCACCACCGGTTCTCCGGTCGGCAGCACCGGCCAGTTCTTCTTCGATGACGTGAAACTGATCCCGTAAACGAACGACACCGACCATCGCGCCCCTTGGTTATACCGAGGGGCGCTTTTTTGCGTCCGGATTATTCCGCGTCGTAAATCTGCACCTTCGTCCAGAAGCTCTTGAAGCGCTCGATGAACGCCTTGTGCGTCGGGTGAACCTGATACTCGTTGTGGCCGGCGACATCGTCAAAGATCGCCGTGATCGAGAACGTGAAGCTCAGATCCACCACCGCGCGCGGGGGAATCGAAGCCGGCACGCCGACGAAGTATTGCTTCACGCAGGAAATCGGCCGTAGCGACTCCAGGCCTTCGTTGCGAAATTCGAGTTTCTGCGCGTCGGTCAGGTCAGAGCGCAGGTAAAAGAGGACGGTATGGACGAGCATGAGCCATCACCCCACCGGCCCCGTTAGATGTCGGCGAGCCAAAATTTGATTTTGCGCCCGACGCCGACGCGTGACACGTTGCCCCTTCGCCACGTGAAATCGCCCGCCAACATCCAACTCATCGGCAACGAAGTCGCCATCGTCTGGGAAGACGGTGCGGAGTCGTATTTCCCGATGGAAGACTTGCGCGCCGCGTCACCTAGCGCCGCCAACATCGGCGAGCGCGACATCCTTGGAAACCAATACGGCGGCGACGGCCCCAAGAAATTCCCCGGCGTGACGGTTCTCGGCTGGGAGATCGTCGGCAACTACGCCATCCGCTTCGATTTCAGCGACGGCCACAAAACCGGCCTCTTCAGCTACGACTTCCTCCGCCAGCTGGCCGAACGACATTGATAGGCGCGACTCGCGCCCTCTCCCGTCTCCGCGCCCCGCGCGCGTTTGCCCGCCTACCGGTTCGTCTACTCACTACCCGCTACTCGCTACTCACTACTTCCTTTTCAGACCATGTCCTTTCCCGCCCGCACCAACACCGCCGAGATCGAACTCGGTGCCACCCTGCAACCCAAGTTCGGCTCCGACGGCCTCATCCCCTGCATCACGCAGGACATCGCCACCGGCCAGGTCCTCATGTTCGCGTTCATGAACGCGGAGTCCCTGCAACACACGCTCACAACCAAGAAAGCCACCTACTGGTCCCGCTCCCGCAACAAGCTTTGGTGCAAGGGCGAGGAGTCCGGAAACATCCAGTGGGTAAAGGAACTCTACACCGACTGCGACCAGGACGTGCTCCTCATCAAGGTCGAGCAAACCGGCGCAGCCAACGCCTCCTGCCACAACGGCTACAAGAGCTGCTTCTACCGCCAGCTGGAGAGCCTCGACGAAGCCGCCACCGGCACGAACTTCAAACTCGCGTTCAATTCCCAGCCGCTCTTCGACCCGAAAGAGGTCTATAAAAAGAAGTAAGCCTGCACAAAAAAGCCCGGCACGCCGCCGGGCTTTTTTATGTCCTGCCCTCGGCGCCCAGCAGGCCCATACGATTGGCATGCAGCGCGGCTTCAGCCCGTGAATTGATGCCGAGTTTCCGATAAATCGCCTTGATGTGGCTGGCCACGGTTCCCTCGGCGAGTCCCAGCGCGCAGGCGGCGTCGGCGATGCGCAGTCCCCGAGCAATCAACCCCAGCACCTCCAGCTCCCGCGTGGTAAGTTTTGCGTCGGGTTCTTCGCAGGGTCCCGTCAACTTGAAGTGATCCATGATCCGCCGCGCCACCGGGGGAGACAACGCGGGGATCCCCTCCCGCACTTGCTGCAACTGCCGGATGAGCATCTCCCGCGGCTGATCTTTCAAGAGGTAGCCTTGAGCTCCGGCCGACAGCGCCGTGACGATGTGCGCATCGTCGCCCATCACGGTGGTGACCACGGAAAGCGTGGCTGCATGAGTCGCACGCAACATTCGCAGCACCCCCAGGCCCGAGCCGTCGGGAAGTCCGAGATCCACCACCGCGAGATCGTAAGCGTTCTTCGCGCACAGCTCCAATCCCCGGCGCAGCGTGCCGGCTTCGTCCACACTGCTTTCAGGGAAAGCCGCGAGCACGAGCTCACGCAGCCACACCCGCGTCTCGCAAACATCCTCAACAATCAAGACGCGTCGCATGGCGGCTCCTTTTCGGAATTAAGCGGAAACCGGAATGTCACCCTCGTGCCCTGCCCGTCGCCGCCAGCGGACCAGTCAATGTGCCCGTTCAGTGCCGTGACCCGGGTCGCCATGTTGCCCAGCCCGTTGCCGCGCATGACAAGCGAACGATCAAAGCCGTTGCCATCGTCTTCGATGCTCACCGTGAGGCTGTCCGCATCCCGCAGGATTTTCACCCCCACCCGCTTTGCACGGGCGTGTTTGATGACATTGCTGGCCGCCTCGCGGATCAAAGGTCTGAGCGCATGCATCGTCTTGGCCGGCAATCCGGTTCCTTGAACCGCATCATCCACCTTCCAGTCCAGCTCAACCCCTCCCGCCGAGAGCCGTCCGGCGGTCTCATAACGCAGGTCCGCCAGAGCCTCGTCCACCGATAAACCGGGATTGGATGCATCGTTGATGATGCCGCGCAGATCGGCCAGGGCTCCGCGCAGGACGTCGTCGCGATGTCCTTCTTCACGACTGTGCAGGGCGCTTAGGAGTTGTGCACCGATGTTGTCGTGAATGTCGCGCGCGATCCGGCCGCGCTCCACATACACCCCCTTCTCGTAAGCATGGCGGCTCTCGATGACGTGACGCAGCATGCCGATCAATTCACCGGCCACTTCCAGATCCCTCGGTGTAAACAACGCCCGCCCGCCGCGGCCATATTCCAACCGCAAGGCCATAAGGTCGCCGACCGGCGGAATCAACAAGGCCAGGCCGTCGTCCACGACCGCGGGCTCCAGCCCCGGATAGGGCGCGGCCACAATATGCAGCGGGTCAAAATTATCCCGCAGGCATTGCTTCCATAGATCCTCGCGCGATCCCGCGTGCGGAGTGAGCGCCACGTCGACAACCGCCTTGAAGGCATATTGGCGGTTGCGCTTCGGACGGGATAAAAACCGGTTGGCCATGAACCCTCGCAAGGGCAGCCACACCACGCCGCAGATGAGCAGCGACAGACTCATGGACATGCTCGAGGACAGGTGCAGCTGAAGCAAAAACAACAGGTCGAGCACCACCAGCATCAGCAGCGCGCCGATCCAGGTGACGATATGCACCCACCACGCATCCAGGCCGAACAGGCCGAAGCGCAGGATTCCAAAAGCCAGTCCGACATAAACCAGCACAAACAACAAAAACGAATATCCCTGCACACTCGTCGTATCAAAACCGAACATCTGCGGAAGCAGGATCAGCAGACAGAACACCCCGCTGCCCACCAGCCACGACAATAAAAACCAACGCAGCGCGGCGCGGCCGACCGGATCTCGCCGCGTGCCCCGCCATTGCACCGCGGCCAGCACGAACGTCGCCGCCACATACACCATGACCAGCATCCGGCGCGCAAAAATCATTGATTCAAACACCCCCACTTGCTGCGCGATGAACCAGCCGAACTGCACCAGCACCAAAACCATCGGCAGCCAGACCGGCCCGATCCTGCGCGGATAACACAACAGCAGCGCCACCATCGTGCCCGCAAACAGGCTCCCGCCCATGAAGTTCAAATCGCTCAGCCAGCGGAAAAGTTCGCCCGGCAAACCCAGTTCACGCGTCGAATAAACTGCCGGCAGCGGAGCGAAGACCGCCGTGCTCCAACCGCTCAACAGCAGATAGCGCGCACTCATCTCCGAGCGACGGAACACCCACACGCCTCCGGCAATCAGCCACGCAATCACACCCACCGCCAGCTGCACCCAAAACTCCGGGGGCAACGATCCGATGGGACGTGCCGCCCGGGGATTCACCGGCCAGTCGCGGCCGTTGACATCGGTGAACGTCACCAGCGGCGCGGACTGGATCGCGGCCAGCGCGCTCTGTTTGCTCAAAAAAGCGTCGTAGATTTCGTAGGTTTCCAGAACCCCGTCCGTCTCCGGAATAAAATCGCGGGCCACCAGGCGCAGCCGTCCGTGCCCTTCCGCCGAAACCTCCGTGAACGCCGTGCCCACCGGGATCGCCGCCGAAGGCCCCGCCGCCTTGGTCACCACCGCGGCTCCCGCTTCGCCATCAAATGAAAGCGTCAGTCCCAGCCACGGACGGTGCACAGCCAGCAAGGTGACCACCACACCGGTTAACAATGCATACAGCACCACCGCGCCCAACAATCTGCCGGGCGGAAACAAACTCGTTCTCATTCTCCGCGACCTCCACCTGCGGATTTACGCGCCCTCGGATTCAACGACATCGTCATATCATTCATAGGTGAGTCTTCGCGTGGTGATTACCAAAATTCACAGCGTTCAGGACAATTATCCGCAGCCGGTTTTCAAGGGGTTTCACCCTATATACCCTGAACAGGGGATACCCAAGTCAATGCCAGAGCGTTACATTTAATATGCGCATGCCGGCATCAATCGCCGCATGCCCGACACACTTCCTTCCTCTGCCCATGCACACAAAAAAACATATCAAATCACTCTTCGCCGGCTTGGTCACGGGCCTCTTGGCTCTCGCCTTCTCCGGTTGCAACGACAGCGACAGCAACGGTGCCGCGACCGGTCCCTCCGGTGCCGGAGCATTTTCCGGAGCTTCGATCTCGTTTAACCCGACGGTCAATTTCCTCGCAGGAAACACCCTCACCTACCTCAACACGGAAGTGGGTTCGCCGTTTCCCGCCGCGGCCGTCGCCACCGCCGGCACCTATACCTACACGCCCAACGCCTCGTTCACGCAGGGCACCCTGACCATGAACGTCACCGGTATCACCGATCCCATCGTTTTGGATATCTCCAGCTTCACCCGAAACGGCACCAACGTCACCGGCTTCACCGCACGTTCGGGCGGCCAAAGCTACCCCGTGACCGTCACCGGCACGATCACCGCCTATCAACCCGCACCGAGTGGTGGCGGCAGCACCGGCGAAACCCGCGCGGCCGACATTCCTTCCGCGATGCAGGGCTCGCATGTGCTGACGTTCCACAAGAGCGAAACCACCGCCATCTCGGGCGTTCCCGCCGACGGAACCGAAACCACCTTCACCATCGGCGCACGCACGCTCGCCTTCAACGGCCGCACGCTGACCGATCCTGTTTTCTATAACGGCAACACCCTCGAGTGGCTCTTCAAGGACGGCTCCATCTGGTGGGCCGTCTCCCAAGCCGTCGGCGGCGGTCTCAACGAAATCAACGTCCAGGGCCCCTACTCCGCCTCGTCCGTCGCCTTCTACGGTCAATATAACGACCGTGCCGACGAAGGTGGTGGTGGCAGCGTCTCCGTCGATGGCGACGGCAAGTTCGTCGCTGGTTCGATTTTTTACGCCACTTTGAACACCAAAACCGGCCCTGACACGGTGCCTTCCACGCCACACCTGTCTACCCCGAACGTCCCCGAAACCGGCCAGCTGAAATTCGAGATCGCCAACAACGGTGATCTCATCGTCGGCGATTCCCTCATGGTCATCCCCTACTCCGCCGCCGACATCACCGCGGTCACCTACGTCCAGGTGCTCACCGGCAATCCGCTTGGCACCAATACGGTTACCATCAGCAAGAATACCACCACCAACGCACCCACCAACGTCTCTATTTACATTGTCCGCAATCAGGTGACGCCTTCCGTAAAAACCACCCAGGTCACCTACACCTTCACGCCGGTCCCCGCCGAGTAACCCGACAACTGCGATAGTTTTTATCCCAACACCCTCCGTCCTCCCGGGCGGAGGGTGTTTTAGCTCGCTTCACTTCCCACACATTGCGTCCTCCTCGTCCCTTCGCCTTCGCATCGCTTGCGCTGTTCGTCTTTGCCGCCGGATGCCAGTCCGCACGTGACAACGTCGCCCGACGCACCGCTGACCGCGCCGAAGCCTACCGCGAAGCCGCCGGTCGCAGTGAAACCCTTGCACCCGCGCCGCTCGTCTTCACCGACGCCCTCGCCTCCCTTCGAAAAAACAACCTCGAACTCCGCGCCGCCCGCCTCGCCGTCGTCAGCGCAGAGGAAAACGCCCGCCAGGTTTTCAAAGATCTGCTTCCCGGAGCCAACCTCTCCGCCAGCCTGTCCCGTTCCGTCACCGACCTCGCCAACCTATCCCGCTCCGATCTCGCGTATTCGGCTTTTGGCTACATCAACGTCCCCGGCCTTATCCAGCTGCGCCTGCGCCACTATGCTTCGCAGCTTGAACTTCTCCGCGCCGGCTGGACCTGCGAACTCAAAGAGCGCGAACTCACCGTCCAGCTCCGCGAGGCTTTTCTGCGCGCGGACCTTCTCGTCACCCGCCGCCGCAGCCTGCTCGCCTCGCTCCAATGGGAAACCGCGGCCTCGCCCCTCGCCGGTCTTGAGGCCGACCCGCGCGGCATTGAGCGTGAATCCATTCTCTATGCGCTTCGCACCGAGACCGACGCCCTGCAGCTCGCCCTCTCCCAGCTCATCGGCGACAACACCCGCCTCTGGCAGCCCGACCTCTCCGACCTGCCTGCGCTCGACTACTCCGAAAAGCTCCCCGAGTTCGCCGACACGACGCGCTACGGCGAACTTTTTCGCCAACTCCAGGCCCTCGACATCGAAGCTGTTTACCTGCGCGAGCGCGGTGTAAAACTCCAATACTGGCCGGACATCCGCCTCAGCCTTTCCAGTCCGCCCCTCTATCAAAACAACGGCGGCACCACCACAAACTGGGATGTCGATCAGGTCCTCTTCTCGGCCAACTCCACCGTCCCCATCGATATTCAGGGCAACATCTCCCGCCAGCTCCGCGAAACCCGTCGCCAACGCGATCTCCAGTTCGCCCGCATGGCCGAGCAGCTCGACCAGACGTTGCAGCGCCTCTCCGCCTCTCGCGACGCCCTCACGCTCACATCCCGCCGCCTGCGCATCGCCGAACTACGCCTCCAGGGTCTGCGCACGCTCCCGCTCACCCAATCGCCCGAAAGCGTCCGCCAAAACCTCGACCGCCTGCTCCGTCTCGACGAACAGCGCACCACTCTCCTCCTCGAACGCGCCCGCCTCGAACACCTCTTCTGGCTACTCGATGAAACCCGCTGGACGCGCCCCGACTGGACCGCGTCCCCCCAATCCTGACCATGCGCCTCGCCACTCTCGCCACCCTGTCCTGCGCCTTTGTTACTGCTGCATTCGCCACCTTCGATGTCTCCCGTTACCCGACCGCATCGGAACTCGTCCTGGCTCAACTCCCGGCCGACGTGCACCCCATACGAAGCGTCCGCGTCAAATCCCCCACCGAGGGCTTGTTGACGCTCCACCTGCCCGCCGCCGGCACCCGCCTGCCCGAGGGAACCATCTGGGGCGAATTCGACCCCGAACGCCTCCAGCTCGAAAGCGAAGCCGTCGCCCTCGCCCGCACACTCCTCACGGAAAAAGAAACCCCCAAGCTGCGCCTCGACCTCGCCCGCACCGCAGCCGAACTCGCCGAACGCCGGGCCGAGCTCGAACGACAGGCCGGCATGCTCACCCGTATCGCCGAAGACCCCACGCTGGCCGAACTCTACGCAAGCGAGTCTCTGATGACCGCACCCGGTGAATCAAAACCGCCCGCCAAATCCGCGCTCGGCACCCAGGAGATCACCGCGCTGGCCACACGCCTGCGAACCCAGCTCGCGTTGATCGACGATGTGCTGCTCTACGCCGGCACTCCGCGTGAAAACGAACTCGAACAGCGCGCCCTCGAACTCAAATTAAAAGCCCAGGAAATCGAAGTCGCCCAACGCCTCGGCGAATTCCGCCTGGCCCTGCCCTTCGACGGCGAAGTGTCGCTCATTCCTCCGCCGCCCGCTAACGGAAAACCCCTGCGCGTTCCCCTCGGTGCCGATCTCGCGCTCATCCAGGACTTCTCCGCGATTCAAGCCCGTGTGCCTATCCGCCGCACCGAGTGGCGTGTCATCGATCCATCCCAGCTTCAACTCCGCTACGCCGGACGAGGACGCAAGCCGCTCACCTCCTCGTTCCAACGCAGTCTCGTGCAGGAAACCTCCGGACGCGAAGAACTGGTCTACGTCTTCCAATTCCCCGAAATCCACCGCGCCGCCGCCCGCCCGCTGACCGGTGGCCAGGTGATGATGCAGCTCGTGCTCAACCTGAACGAACCCGCCCGCATCATACCCAAGATTGATCTCATCCTCGCCGCCCCCGCCGCCTTCCGCGACGCCGGCTGGGAAGCCGGTGTCGCCGCCGTCATTCCCGGCGCCCGCCTGCTCGCCCTCGGTGAAACCCACCTGGCCATCTCCCCCTGAAAACTCCCCTCCCGCACTTCCCCTCCCTCCTGCACACACCCTTTTTTACCCAACCCAATTTGTAACTTATTAAGTTACAAACCTGCCTTTCCCTCTTTTCACGTTGATTTTATGAAATCTAAAAAACCGTTTTATTCATGAACGGAGTATCTGCTGAGATTATCTGTCGTGACCTTGGCTTTGGCTATGGGAAGACGCGCGTGCTGGAACATTTTGATGCCCGTTTTGCTCCCGGTCTTACCTTGGTCAAAGGGTTCTCGGGTTGCGGGAAAAGCACGTTGCTCAAGCTCATCGCCGGCTACCTCGCGCCCACCTCAGGCACGTTGGCCATCCCCGGCGGCGGCCGGCCCGACTCCGCGTTTCAACGCCATTCGCTCGGCTTCGTTTTTCAGCAACTCAACCTCCTCCCGCTCGCCAGCCTGCGCCGCAATCTGGAACTCGTCGGCACCCTCGCCGGCCTGTCCCGCACCGACGTGCACGCACGCACCGACAAATACCTGGCCTTGCTCGGGCTCGACGCTTTCGCCGACCGGCTGCCCTCCACGCTATCCGGCGGACAACAACAACGCGCCGCCATCGCCCGCGCCCTCATCAAAGAACCCACCGTCCTCCTGCTCGACGAACCTACCTCCGGCCTCGATGACCTCAACTGCCGCGTCATCATGAAACTTCTCGGCAGCCACCTCCCGCCCGCCTGCGTGTGCCTCGTCGCCACGCACGATCAACGTCTCTCCGACCTCCCACATGAAGGCCTGGACTTTAATCGCTTTCTACCTGTCGAAAGACATCTGGTCGCGCTGGCTTGAGCATCCCGGCACCGTGTTGGCCCGCCTCCTCGTGGGCGTGTTGCTGGCCGCGCTGCTGCTCTTCGCCCAAGCCGGCTTCATCCTGGCCGGACGCTCGCTCGAAACGCGCGTCGCCCGCCTCGGTGCGGGCACGTTGCTCATCACCGAGGTGTCCGGCCCCGACCGCGTAGATCGTGCACCGCTCGGCGAAATCCTCGCCCCGCTCGGTGCACGGGCCGAGCTTCTCGCCTTCCGCCAACTGCTCGTGGTCGCCCGCGATCCTTTGCGAGGAGACTGCCTCGTGCTCGCCTATGGTCGCGCAACGCACGCCGCGCTGGCCCCTGCATTGGCAAGCGTGCCGCCGTCCGGCATCCACCATGTCACCCGCGATCTGCCGGCCGGCATCACCCACGAGATCGAACTCGACGGCGTGGTGCGCGAAGTCGTCACGGTCGCCCCGCCCGCCTGGCTCGACCGCCTGCCACTGTTAAATCCTCTGCTGATCCTGCCCGACGAGCAGGCCGCGCACTGGTTTCGCCAGGGACACCTGGAATTCTGCCTGCTTTTGGCCGACCCCAACCAACCCGAGGCCGTCGGCGCTCTCGCCGAAGCCGTGCGAACGCTCCTCGTGGTCGAGCATCGTGACACCGCCCAGCTGCAAAGCCCCGAAGCATTGCTCGCCGAAATCAACAAACTGAATGTCACCCGCGAGCGCACCCAGGCCGCCGCCGGCCTCGCCGGTGGCGTGGTCCTCGCGCTGGTGTTCGGCGCCATCGCCGGCCTAGAGTATCGACAAAACCGATACATTGTCGCCTTGCTGCGCAGTTTCGGAGCCCCTGCCGTGATCGTGTTCCTGCGCTACGTCGTGGAAGCGGTCATCCTGCTCGCCCTGGCGGGAGCCGGCGCACATCTGATCGCCATCAACCTCCATGGCTGGCTCTTCGGGTTCGCCGGCTTTGAACCGGGTTTGCTGGATCGCAGGCTGCTTGATCCTTACCTGTGGCCCGAGCTCTGGCACCAGTTGCGCTGGCTCCTGATCGGCGCCGTGCTGTCCGTGGTGCCGATCAGTTTCGCCCTGCGTCAGCCGGTCGGAAAAATCCTGCAATAACCGTCGGTTCAGGCGCCTGGGACGATGCCGCGTTCGCTCTTGGCGGCGAAGGCGAGGACGCGCTGAAACTCTTCGGTCTGCGCCTCGGGGTGAGCGGCCATTTTTTCCAAGGCCTGCGAGCGGTTGAGGCCGTCGCGATAGAGCACGCGGTAGATGTGACGGACGCGATCCAGTTGCTCCTGGGTATAACCACGACGCTCGAGGCCGACTTTGTTGTAAGCACGCACCAAGGCCGGCATGCCGTCGGCAATGAAGAAGGGCGGCAGGTCCTGCACGAGCTTGGCCATGGCCGAGAGCATCGCGTGCGCGCCCACGCGGCAGAACTGGTGCACGCCGCCGCCGCCGCCGATCACGACATGATCCTCGATGATCACATGACCCGCGAGCATCACCGAGTTACTCGTCACGATGTGGCTGCCGAGCACGCAATCGTGCGCGATATGGCCGTAGGCGAGGATCGTGTTGTCATCCCCCAGGACGGTCATGTCGCCATCGTTGGTCGCGGCATGAACGGTGACGTATTCGCGGAACACGTTGCGCGCACCGATGCGCACGCCGGGGTTGCCGCCCTTGTATTTCAAGTCCTGCGTCTTCGCCCCGATATTGGCGTAAGGGAAAATCTCACACGCCTCGCCGAGGTGGGTGTTGCCCTCGACCGATGCGTGGTGGTGCAGGCGCGTGCGCGCACCCAGCCGCACACCGGCGCCGACAAACGCGAAGGCGCCGATCTCAACGTCGGCACCGAGTTCGGCACCGTCTTCAATCACCGCAGTGGGGTGGATGCGTGCGGACATGGGTTCGATCAATCGACCTCGCTGCTGTTCAGGATCGCGAACATCAGTTCGGCCGAAGACACCACCGAGCCGTCCACGGTGCAGACGCAGGCAGCCTGGGCGAGTTTGTCGCCGCGGGACTTGGTGAGCTTGGCGTTGATGATGATCTGGTCGCCGGGGCGCACGGGCTTGCGGAACTTGACCTTGTCGGCGCTCATGAAGAGGGAGGTCTTCCCTTCGCTGCTGCCGCGACGAAGCATGAGAATGCCGGCGGCCTGCGCCATCGACTCCAGCTGAAGCACGCCGGGCATGACGGGATTGCCGGGGAAGTGACCTTGGAAAAACGGCTCGTTGATGGTGACGTTCTTGATCGCGACGAGCTCGTCCTCGCCGATGAATTCCATCACGCGGTCGATCATCACAAACGGATAACGGTGCGGGAGCGTGTCGAGGATGCGGCGGATATCCAATTCGGTCTCGGTCGGGAGAACCTTGGACGGACGCGGCTTTTTCTTCGGGCCTTTGCGTTTCTCTTCGAGCTTGGCGAAGAGGAGCTTGGTGAGCTCGGCGTTGATCGCGTGGCCGGGACGCGTGGCGATGATGTGCGCCTTGAGCGGCATGCCGAGCAGCACGATGTCGCCGATGATATCGAGGATCTTGTGGCGGACGAATTCGTCCTTAAAGCGCAGGCCCTCTTTGGAGAGGATCTTGTCGCCCTTGATGACGACGGCGCAATCGAGCGAACCGCCCTTGATCTTGCCGAGCTTAAGCAGCTCCTCGATGTCTTCGTAAACGGTGAACGTGCGCGAGGCGGCGACCTGCGTCATGTAAACGTCGGGGTCGATCGTGAGCGTGAGATGCTGCGTGTGGATGCCGCGGTCGTCGGCGGAAGTGCAGGTGATCTTGAGCTCGTCGCACGGCAGCGCGATGACCGACGAGTTGCCGCGTGTGACGGAAACCGCTTCCTCGAGAATGAAGTATTCGCGGTCCTTGTCCTGTTCGATGGGATCGCCCTCGAGGATGAGGTTAACGAAGGGTTTCGCGGAACCGTCCATGATCGGCGGTTCGGCGGAGTCGATTTCCACGAGCACGTTGTCGATGCCGCAGCCGCTCAGGGCGCTGAGCACGTGTTCGACCAGATGGATCTTGGTGTGGCCGTCCTGCACCGTGGTGTTGCGCACGAGGTCGCCGATCAACTCGATGCGCGGCTTGACCTCGGGTTGCCCGTTGAGGTCCATGCGCTTGAACACGACGCCGTGGTCAATCGGCGCGGGCTTGAAAGTCAGGGTGACGGCATTGCCGGTGTGCAAGCCGGTGCCTTGGATGGACACGGCGCGCGCGAGCGTGCGTTGTTTCATAGAGGTTTAATCGGCCAGTGTCGAAAGCAGGACGGGCGAGTGCAAGCGCCGAGTCGGCCCCTCGCCCGCGCACTTGACACCCCCTCGGGCGCGGCGTTACCCCATTAACCTTTCTACAACTCGAAACCCTCGACGCATCACATCGACATGCCCTCCGCCAACGACATCCGCAAAGGCCAAGTAATCAAATTCAATGGCGAGCCCCACCTCGTCATGGAGACCATGCACCGCACCCCGGGCAACCTTCGCGCTTTCGTGCAGGTCAAGATGCGCAATCTGCGTTACGGCAAGGCGCTCGACCAGCGTTTCGCCTCGACCGACACCATCGAAGTGCTCCCCACCGAGAAGAAGAGCCTCGAGTTCAGCTACGTCGACCGCGACTCCTATGCGTTCATGGATCCGGAGACCTTCGAGACGATCGAGCTCTCCGCCACCTTGATCGGTGACACCAAAAACTATCTCACCGCCAACGGCAAAGTGGACGTCCTCTTCGTCGACGAGAAGCCTCTCACCATCGAACTCCCCTCGTCCGTGAACCTCAAGGTCACCGAGAGCTCCGACGGCATCAAGGGCGACACCGCCTCCAACGTGCAGAAGCCTGCCACCCTCGAGACCGGCCTGGTCGTCAACGTTCCCCTTTTCATCAAGGAAGGCGAAATCATCCGCATCAGCACCGACGACGGCTCCTACATGGGCCGCGCCTGAGTCGAACCAGCCGGACCTTCCGACTCACAAAAAAACCCGCGACTCACGTCGCGGGTTTTTTCGTGCCATCATCAAAGAATATTCAACTCGGCGACGGCCGCCTTGTAGCTGACCGACGCCCCGTCCACATCACTGGCGGTGCAGTGCAGGTCGTGGAGCAAACCGTCCTTCAGGCCGTAAACATAACCGTGGATGTGCAGCTCCTGTCCGCGGGCCCACGCATCGCGCACGATCGAGGTCTTGCAGACGTTGTCGACCTGCTCGATCACGTTGAATTCGCACAGCTTCATGGCGCGGGCCGAGCCGTCCGGAACCTGGCACAGGCAGGCGTCGTGTTTTTCCTTCACGTCCTGCACGTGGCGCAGCCAGTTATCGGCGAGACCGACGCGTTCGCAGCGGAGCGCGGCACCCACGCCGCTGCAGCCGTAGTGACCGACCACCATGATATGTTTCACCTTCAACACATCGACGGCGAATTGGATCACCGAAAGGCAGTTCAGATCGGTGTGAACGACGACGTTGGCGATATTGCGATGAACGAAAATTTCACCGGGCAAAAGACCCAGGATTTCGTTCGCAGGCACGCGGCTGTCGGAACAGCCGATCCAGAGATATTCGGGATTTTGCTGGGCGGCCAGTTTCTTGAAAAACTGGGGATCCTTCGCGGTGATGCTTTCAGCCCAGGCTTTGTTTTGGGCAAACAGGTGTTCAAGCGATTGCATAGCAGCCGCTACGTTTTGCGTGAACGCAGGGTTGTCGATGCTTTTTCCTGACCCGGATGGCGCGCCGGCTTCGCGCGCCTAAACCGCCGTTTATTTGCGGCCTAACAGGAAATACAGGATCGAGCCCAGCAGGGGCACCAGGATGATCACGATGATCCAAACGATCTTGTTCGGGTTGCTGCTTTTGATGCAGTCCACGAGCGCGCAGATCCAGAGAATCAGAACCAGAAGACCAAGAAGATTGTATACCATGGCGGAATGGTAGCGCGGCGCATAAATCGGTTCCCACAAAAAAGCCGTCCGGAAAATCCGGACGGCCTTGGGCTAAAGCAAGATATCGAACGCTTAAGCAACGCGCTCGACGACGAGCGGAGGCGGCGTGGGGCGCTTGGGCGCGAGGCGGTAGGCGTCCTTGAAGTAATTGAGCGCGGTCTCGAGCTTCGACTCGTCGTTATAGTGGATCATCATGAGCGGCTCACCCTGTTTGACCTGGGTGCCGACCTTCTTGATCTCAGAAACGCCGACGGAGTAATCGACCTTGTCACCAGCCTTCTCGACACCGGCACCGAGGAGGTGCACGCCGCGGGCGATCATCGCCGCGTTGATGGTGTGGACATAACCACGCTTCGGCGCGGGCAGCTTGCGAATGTGTTTCGCGGCCGGGAATTTGTCAGGATTGTCGATGTAGGCAACGTCGCCGCCCTGGGCTTTGACGAGCTCCTTGAACTTCTCGAGGGCCGAACCGTCGGTGAGGTGGCGCTGCACGGTCTGCTTGGCCGAGAGCGTGGAACCCGCGACGCCGGCGAGGCGCACGATTTCCATACCGAGCTTGAGCACGAGCTCCTTCATGTCCTCGGGACCTTCGCCCTTGAGGAGCTGGATGGCTTCCTTGACTTCGAGGGCGGTGCCCACGGTGTCGCCGAGCGGCTGGTTCATGTCGGTGACGAGGGCCACGCAACGACGCTTGAGCGAACGACCGACGCGGGTCATCGAACGGGCGAGCTGCTTGGCCTGCTCGAGATCCTTGATGAAGGAACCGTTGCCCCACTTCACATCAATCACGAGGCCTTCGGAACCCTCGGCGAGTTTACGCGAGAGCACGGAGCCGGTGATGAGCGGGAGGGACGGGATGGTGCCGGTTTCCTTGCGCAGTTCATAGAACTTGGCGTCGGCCGGAGCGAGTTTTTCGTCTTGTTCGACGATGGCGCCGCCGATCTTGGCGAGCTGGGATTTGAAAGCGTCGATCGAGAGGTGGCTCTTGAAGCCGGGGATCGAGGAGAGCTTTTCGAGGGGGCTGATGATGTAGTCGTGTTCGACGCCGCTCATCATGGGAACCACCACGCCGCTCGCCATCGCGAGGGGAACGAGAACGAGGGAGGTCTTGTCGCCTACGCCGCCGGTCGAGTATTTGTCGATCTTGGGCTTGGCGATGTGCGAAAGGTCGATGACTTCGCCGGAAAGCATCAGCTCTTCGGTCAGGATGGCGGTTTCCTGGGCGGACATCTGCTGGAAGAAAATCGTGACCAAAAGCGCGGCCAGCTGGTGCTTCGGAATCTCCTCATCGAGCGTGGAATCAATGATATAGCGAATTTCCTCTTGGGTAAACTCCTGACCGTCGCGTTTCTTTTCGATGAGAGAATTGAACGACGGCTTGATAAACCTGCGGGATGGGATCGTGCGTTTGGTCATGTAGTAGGTGTATGTGAAATATCGGGTCTGGCCGTTGGCCGGAAAAGTTTAGAGAGAGAACTTCCCCCCTAGGAATGTCGAGCCAAAATTACCCACCTCACCTAGGGGATCGGTGTCCGCCACGCCTCGCAAACGCTGGCCAACTCCACGCTTGCACCAGCATGCGCTGGCTTCGTTGAGTGATGGATGCACGTTTCGTTCAACCTCGCCGCCACGTTTGACGCGGCCCTCAAGACTGCCGCGACCGCCGCCGGCTTCGATGCCGCGGACTTTTCGCCCGAGGTGCGCACAGCAGATCCCAAGCACGGCGACTTTCAGGCCAACGGCGTTCTCCCCTACGCCAAGCGCACAAAACAGAACCCCCGTGCCCTCGCCGAAAAACTCGTCGCCGCCCTCCCCGCCGATGTCCTGACTGGCTCCGATGTGGTCATCGCCGGCCCCGGCTTCATTAACTTCACGCTGAAGCCCGGCGCACTCCAAGCGTGGTTGCGCGAGTTCTCCACCCGCGCCCAGCTCACCGCCGGCGCCGCCGTCGCCTACTCCGGCCAGACGTGGGTCGTGGACTACAGCTCGCCGAACACCGCGAAGCAAATGCACGTCGGCCACCTGCGCTCGGCCGTGATCGGCGAGGCCGTGTGCCGCCTGCTCGCCTTCAGCGGAGCGCGCGTCATTCGCGACAACCACATCGGTGACTGGGGCACGCAGTTTGGCAAAATCATCTGGGCCTACAAACAAGCCCTCGTCACCGCCCCCGCCGACCTCGAGGCCGCGCTCGCCGCCGAGCCACTCGCCGAGTTTGAACGCCTCTACAAAGTCGGCAACAACGCCGCCGACGCCGATCCCGCCGTCCTCAAGGAAGCCCAGCAGGAACTCGTCAAGCTGCAGGCCCACGATCCGGAAAACACCGCCATCTGGAAACGCATCGGCGAGGTCAGTTTCTCCGCGTTTCAGCAGATCTACGACCTGCTCGGCATTCGTTTCGATTACACGCTCGGCGAGAGTTTTTATAACGACAAGGTCGACCAGGTTTACCGCGAACTGACCGAGTGCGGACTCGCCGCCGAGAGCCAGGGCGCGCTCGTCGTTTTCCACCCCGAACATCCGCGCTTCAAAGAGCAGCCGTTCCTCGTGCGCAAGTCCGACGGTGCCGCCAACTACGCCTCGACCGATCTCGCGACGATTCTCTATCGCAGCGAGCACTTCAAAGCCGACGCCACCGCCTACGTCATCGATTCGCGTCAGGGCGACCATTGCCAGCAGCTGTTTCTCACCGCGCAAAAGTGGTTCGATAAAACCAACCGCAAGGTCCCGCATCTCGAGCACGTTTCCTTCGGCACGGTGCTCGGCGAAGACGGCAAACCGCTCAAGACCCGCAGCGGTGAAAACATCAAATTGAAGGACCTCCTCCGCGAAGCCGTCGAGCGCGCCCGCCGCCTCGTCGACGAACGCAGCTCCGACTTGCCCGAGGCCGAGCGCGCCCGCATCGCCGAGGTCGTCGGCATCGGCTCGGTGCAATACGCCGATCTCTCCCAAAATCGTTCCAGCGATTACCTGTTCTCGTGGGACAAAATGATCTCCCTCGAGGGCAACACCGCCGCCTACCTGCTCTACGCCGTCGCGCGCGTTCGCTCGATCTTCCGCAAGCTCGATGCCACGCCCGGCGACGCCACCACCGAGGCCGGCGCCAACGCCATCGAGACGCCCGCCGAACTCGCCCTCGCCCGCAAGCTCGTGAAGTTCTCCGACGCCGTCGCCCTCGCCACGTCCAGCCTGCGTCCGCATTTCCTCGGTCTCTATCTCTACGAACTCGCCGGCGAATTCAGCGCATTCTACGCCGCGGACAAGGTTGCCGTCGAAGATCCCGCCGTGCGCGCCCGTCGTCTGCTCCTGTGCGCCCGCACGTTGCTCGTGCTCGAAACAGGTCTCGATCTCCTCGGTTTGCGCACGGTCAACCGCATGTAATCACCCCGCCGCACCGCCGGCGTTTTCACGCCAGCGGGTGCGGCACCCGTAAAACAACTCTTGCGACCGGTTTTCGCCCGTCGCACCTTTCCCCACACTTTTCCCCTTATGGCCACGCAGGAATTCTACATTCGTAACGCGTCCGAAACCGAAGCCCGCGGCCCCTTTACCCACGAGCACCTGATCTCGCTGGCCGAGACCGGTCAGATCACCCGCGAAACGCTCTACTACGACGCCGCCAAAGAACAGTGGGTGCCGATCACCGAGGACGCCGAACTGATCGCCGTCATTTTCCCCGAGAAGGTCTCCCTCAAGCTCAAGTCCAAGACCAAGCTCAAGACCCTCAACGTCGCCGACGCCGCCGCCGCTCCCATTTCGGTCGATGACATGCTCGCCGCCGCCGAGGGCCGCACCGCCGAAACCGAGGATAAACTCGATCCGTCCATCGCCCGCGAACGCGCCGCCGCCATCGGTCTCTACTCGGCCATCGTCCTGCTGTTGATCAGCGCCGCCGCCCTGATGCTTCCGTCCATCGACATCCTCGCCAACTTCGATCCGGTCGTCCTCCTCAAGCACCCGCTCGTGATCCTCGGCGCCTTCAATACCGTGCTCGCCGTGCTGCTCGGGCTGCAGGTCACCCAAGCCTATCCGCTCGTGCGTTTCAGCGCCGCGATGGGCGTCGGCCTCGTCGGTTTTCTCCTGTGGACTCAATCGCAGTCCACGCCCCTCGCCGCCTTCGCGCTCGGCTCGGCCGGTCTTTATTTCTGCACCGTGTTTGTGAATTTCGCCGGCGTCGGGCTCGCCGCCGGCCTTGGCCTGGTCGGCATGGGCGGCTACGCATTCTTCGCGCTGACGACCTGAAACGGCCCTCGATTTTATGCCCGTTCCTCTCTGGCAAAGGCTCCTCAAAACCTACCGCGCAGAGATCTGGGACCCTCGCTTTCTGGGCGACAAATCCCTGCGCGGCCGCTTCTACGCCGTCTCGCGCGTGGTCTCGATCACGTTCACGGGCATCTCTGAAACCAATTCCGCCAGCCGCGCCGCCGCGCTAAGCTTCAGTTCGCTGCTCGGCCTCGGTCCGCTCGTCGCCATCGCCATGCTCGTCGCCGGCTTCATGCTCGACAAGCAGGACCCCAATCTCGCGGCGAAAACCCTGAGCCACATCATCGAAAAAATCGCGCCGCAGATCCGCCAGCTCGAAACCAGCGGTCAGCTCCCCGCCACGCCCGACGCCACGTCCACCAGTATTGTTGCCGCCACTACCCAGGCCGCCGGCTCGCCCGCCGCCACCGATAACCCCGAGCTGATCCAGATGCTCGACGGCTTCGTCGCCAGCTCGCGCAACGGCACCGTCGGGGCCGTCGGCGCGATCACGCTCATCGTCATCGTCCTTCAGTTGTTCACCTCCGTGGAGACGTCCTTCAACGAGATCTGGGGCGTGCGTCGCGGCCGCTCCTGGATCATGCGCATCGTGCTTTACTGGACGGTGCTCACGCTCGGCGCCGTGCTGTTCTTCGCCGCCGTCACCGGCCTCGGCGCCGGCGCGATGTTCAACGCGTTCGAGACCCGCATTCCCTTCGGCAGCGAGTTCGTCGCGCTGCTCAAATTCTTCCTGCCCGCCGGTTCGCTGCTGATCCTCGTGGCGATGCTCACAATCTTCTACCGCACGATTCCCAACACCCATGTCTGGTGGCGCGCCGCCCTCGCCGGCGCACTCGTGGTCGCCGCGTTGATCGTGATGAACAACTTCCTCGCGTTCCTCTACCTGAAGCGCGTGGTCCTCCAAAAAAGCCTCTACGGTTCGCTCGGGCTCCTGCCGATTCTCATGTTCGGCCTCTATGTGTTCTGGTTCTTCGTCCTGCTCGGCGGACAGGTCAGCTACGCCGTTCAGAACGTCAATTTCCGCAACAGTCAGGCCGCTTGGAACACCCTCGCCGAATCCATGCGCGAACGTCTTTCGCTCATCGTTCTCCTGCTCGTCAGCCGCCGCTTCCAAGCCTGCCAGTCGCCCTTCACCGCGTCGCAACTCAGCACCCGCCTGAAAGTCCCCACGCAGATTCTCAACGAGTGCATCAACCGCCTCGTGCTGATGAATCTCGTCACGCCCATCCCGCCCAAACCCGAGGCCGACTCGACCGATTTGCGCTACCAGCCCGCCCGCCCGCTCAACCGTATTTCCCTCGGCGAATTCAAACGTCTCGACGACGACTTCGGCGGCGATCCATCCGGCCCGCTCCTCGCCGATCTCGACCCCATCGTCACCCGCTATAACGAGACCGTCCAAGGACTCGCCCGCACGGAGTTTTTCAAGAAAACCCTCGACGAGCTCCTGGCGGAACACCCCGTTCCGGCCACCTGAACGAGTCGGGCGCGGCCCGTATTCGCTCTTGAAACGCCCCGTCCGCAACCCACCATCTCCCCTTTTCCCCTATGATTTCCTGGATTCAACGCACCTTCCAACAGCACTTCAAATGGCTGTTCCTGATCCTGCTCGCCGTCGTCATCATCTCGTTCGTCTTCATCACGAACGCGTCGTCCGGCTTCGGTCACACCGCCAAACAAGCCCCGGCCAAGCCGTTCTTCGGCATTAACCTCGGCTCCTCCGAGGATACCCAGGCTCTGGTGAAAGATGCCACGCTGAGCGTCCAGCTTCACGGCATGCAGATCCGAAGCGAAGGCCAGTTCCAGCAATACGCCCTCCAGCGTTACGCCGCCCTCCACCTCGCCGGCCAGCTCAACCTCCCCACTCCCACCAATGAGGACCTCGCACGCCACATCCAGACGCTCCGCGCCTTCACCGATGCCAGCGGCCGCTTCGACGCCAAGCGCTACGCCGATTTCCGCGACAGCCTGAAGACCAACCCCCAGCTCCACGAGAGCGACGTCACCCGCGTCCTCATGGACGACGTCACCTACCAGCAGGTTCTCAAGCTCCTCTCCGGCCCCGGCTACGTCCTCCCCGCCGATGTGCAAAACCAGCTCAACCTCGCCGACTCCGTCTGGTCCCTCGAGGCCGTCACAATCGACCAGGCGAGCTTCAAGCCGTCCGTCGCCGTCACCGACGAGGCCTTGTCCAAATATTTTGAATACAACGCCCCTCGCTACGAAGTCGGCCCCAAGGTCGGCGTTTCTTACATCGATTTCCCCGCCTCCGCCTACGTCTCCCAAGTGACCGTCACCGACGAAGCCCTCCGCGCTTACTACAACGCCAACTCCTCGCGCTTCACCAAGTCGGCCGACGACAAACCCGCCGCTCCGTCCGACGCCGGTTTCGCCGCCGCCCGCAAGCAGGTCGAGGAAGCCTACAAGCTCGATCGCGCCCAAGCCCTCGCCGCCAACGCCGCCGGTGACTTCGCCGTCGCCCTCTACGACAACAAGGTCACCCCCGCCACCCTCGACGCCTTCCTCGCCCCGCGTAAACTCACCAGCAAGAAGGTCGCCCCCTTCAACGCCGAGTCCCCCGCCGCCGAGCTCGGCTCCGATCGCGCGCTGGTCACCGAAGCCCTCAAGACCGGCCCCGAGCGCCTCTTCTCCGACCCCGTCTCCACCGGTCGCGGCTCCGCCATCCTCGTCTGGAACGAAACCGTTCCCTCCCGCCAGCCCGCCCTCAACGACGTCAAGGCCCGCGTCACCGCCGACTTCACCGAGTCCGAGAAGCGCCGCCTCTTTGCCGAAGCTGGCCGCACCCTCCGCTCCGCCCTCGAAACCCGCCTGAAGGCCGGCGACACTCTGGCCAAAGCCGTCGCCGCCTCCGCAAACGTGATCCCCGCCAAGCTCGGCACCAAGTCCTGGCCCGCCTTCACCTTGTCCAACCCGCCCCAAGACCTCGATTACAACGTCTACACCGCCATCGACGGTCTCCAGAAGGGCCAGCTCTCCCAGATGGTCTCCGGCACCGATCAGGGCCTGATCATCTACGCCGCCGATAAAAAACTCCCCGTCGCCGAAGCCAGCTCCGACAAGTTCAAGGACACCCAAACCCGCCTCGCTGCCATCACCGCCTCGCGCAACGGCGGAGCCGCCCTCGCCGCCCTCGTCGACGCCGAACTCGCCAAAACCGCTCCCGCCACCCCGTAAAATCACGGCCCGGCCGGCGCTCTCCTAAAAAAGGCGGACCTTCACCGGTCCGCCTTTTTTTGCGTCCGGGTTTCACGCGGCCGACACCCGACGCACCGCGACGTTTTCGCGTCCATCGCAAACCGTGCTGGCCAAATCCACCCGCATGGTTTCGCTTGAAATCTTCATGCCCGTTTACCGCTACGCCCCGCTCAAGTCCCCCTGCAAACTCTGCGGCGAAGGCTTTGACCACCGGCACGATGCATCCGACCCCGCGCTCGCCGACTGCCCCACCTGCGGCCAGGCCGTCTCCCGCGTTATCGTCCAACCGGTCAACACCCCGAAACTTCTCGCCCCCACGTCCGTCTCCAAGGCCAAGCAAGCCGGCTTCACCGTCTTCAAACGCATCAACGATAACGAATTCGAACGTCAATAAGCCGGCCCGTCGTCCCCGCCGTCTCGCTCCCACTCTTTTCCCCGTCCGCCGGTCTCCCTCTCTCATGTTCCGCCGCCTTTTGCCTCTCGCGCTCCTCGCCCCACTCTCCGCTTTCGCCCAATCGCAACCCGCGCCGGTCCCCGTTCCCACCCCGCTCACCCCTGCGCCGGTCGTCGTGACGCCCACCCCTGCCGTCCCTGCGCTCACGCTCGAAGAATGCGTCGCCCGCGCCCTCGATAAAAATTTCGACCTCCAGCTCCAGCAGTTCTCCACGCAAAACGCCCGCGACGAAATCATCGCCGCCGACGCCATTTACGACCCCACGCTGTTTTCCACCGCCGCCCTCGCCGGCCGCAAGGACAACACCACCGGCACCGAAACGACCACCCAGCAACAATCCGCCAGCGTCGGCGTCCGCCAGTTCCTCTCCTCCGGCGCGCTCGCCAGCGTCAGCACCGGACTCTTCCGCAGCAAAGAGCGCCCCTACACCGCCCCGCCCCTCTTCAACCCGGTTTACAACAGCGACGTCTCGCTCTCCATCACCCAGCCCCTCCTCCAGGGCTTCGGCGTGACCATCAACCGCGCCGCCATCCAGCGCGCCCGCCTCGGCGTCACCCGCGCCAACTACGACTTCAAAGCCGTCGTCCTCGCCGTCATCCGCAACGTCGAATCCGCCTACTACACCCTCGCCTTCGCCCGCGAACAACTCGCCGTCCGCAAGTTCAGCCTTGAGGTCGCCCAGACCCTCCTCGACGAGAACAAAGCCCGCCTCAACACCGGCGTCGCCACCAACCTCGAGGTCCTCCAGTCCGAAGTCGGCGTCGCCAACGCCCGCCGCGACCTCCTCCTCGCCGACCAATCCGTCAGCGACAGCGAAGACGCCCTCCTCCGCCTCATCGGCCGCTTCGAATTCTCCACCCGCCCCGGCCTCGTCAGCCTCTCCGACCAGCCCGTCCCCACCGTCTCCTTCGACCGCTCCTACGCCCTCGCCCTCGCCAACGCCCCCGACTACGCCGCCAACAAGATCGTTGCCGAACAGCTCAAACTCGACCTCGCCGTCGCCAAAAACAACCGCCTCCCCTCCGTCGATCTCGGCGCCGCCGTCGGCTACAACGGCGAAGACCGCGACACCGCCCGCAGCGCCTTCAACAGCGCCACTTCGGGTGACACCTACAACTGGCAGGTCGACGTCACCCTCTCCATCCCCTGGGGACTCCGTGCCGGCCGCGCACGCTACCGCCAGGCCCTCACCAACCTGAACCGTCAGGAAACCTTCATCCAACAGATCGACCAAAGCCTCCTCGTCCAAGTCCGCTCCGCCGTCCGCGCCGTCGACACCAACCGCGAGACCGTCGCCGTATCGGCCCTCGCCACCGAGCTCAGCCAGAAACAATTCGAAACCGAAAAAGCCCGCTACGAAGCCGGCCTCTCCACCTACCGCTTTGTGGAAGATTCCCGCCAGGACCTCGACACCGCCCGCGTCAACGAACTCCTCGCCCGCGTCAACCTCCGCATCGCCCTGGCCGAACTCGCCCGCCTCGAAGGCACCTCCCTGGACCGCTACCAAGTGAAGCTAGAGCAGTAACCCGGCGTCAAAGCACTGCCCGACGAATTGCCCAGTCCGACACGTAGGAGCGGCATTACGCCGCGATTCCACCCTCCCCTCTTCCGGGCCGCTCAGTCCTCCCCACGACCGCGCTCCGGAGTGACTTTAAAAGCTCCGCGCTAGGCCTTGGGCTCTGGGCTCTCAGCTCTAGACTCTGTCAGCTCCCTCCGACCGCTTCACCGTCCACCGTCGCAGACGACTGAAGACCTCCGTCAAAGTCGCTTCGCTAACCTGTGTGGCTGCGCGCCCATTCATACGGATTTTGTATCGCCGCTCACCCCAAAGCCCGGGCGAATCAATCAACTCGACTTTGATGGTATCGCCCGTCTGCTTATCGCAAATCGAAATCCTAAAGCGTGCTTTTGATCTCCCCATGACAAAATTCAAAAAACTGCACCCGAATTTAAGCAACCCCCTATTTAGCAATAATCTGCCGTTTTCGTCCGCAAAACGCAGTAAGGGCTAATAACACTGTTGGGCAAAATAAAATGCTAAATCTCGCAGGCCTTACCTCTTTGTTGATTGTCGCATTTTCCGCATTTATAGCGGCAGCGTATGCGAATTCGGAAAAGGCCTCTATTCTCATCATCGTATTATTCGCAGTCGGAGGTCTTGGATTCGGTCTTATTTCCGCATTTGCGGTCAGCAAGGCCGCATATTGGTTTCTAAAGAAAGATTCCGGAGTATTTATTTTTCTTTATATGATTTTACCTGCGGTTGCGATTCCAGCAGTTCTCGGATCAGTAATCGGAATATCCTACCTTATTCTAAAATGAAAACGGAGCCCAACCAGCGGCTACAGACAATGCGGTTTACGCTCCCCATAAATGCGATAGCACAGGGTCCGCATGTCTGACCCGGAACGTTAGGCAGAATCAAAACATGTGGCCGTTTCCAAAGCCCGAGGAAAGTCGAAAGCCGAAGTATCCAAGCTTCCGTGCGTGGATGCACGCGCGTGGCGTGCCTCAGGGCTGGCTTGTCCACCCCGAC